>JACMIS010000469.1 GCA_014381035.1 Armatimonadota bacterium | reverse complement strand
GGGTTGCTGCTTGGTGGCTCTGGTTCGGTCCTTTCCCGCGAATCCGGAACGCGAAACTAGAATCCAGCACCGCAGGTGAAACCGATCCAACGATGCGTTGGCGCCGTCCGCGAAGGACAAAAGAAAAGGAAAAAAAAGCGCGAAGGAGAATCAGGCGTATGGGTTCCGCGCATTCAGGGATTGAGTTTCTCGGGCAGATCGGGATAGTTCTTGTTGCCGCCTTGATCGGCGGACTGGTCGCCCGTGCATTGCGGCTCCCGGTACTGATCGGCTACCTGCTCGCCGGGATCGTCATCGGACCGCACACCCCCGGCTTCATCGCGAACGAAGAAACCGTAAAGACCGTCGCCGACCTCGGCGTCGCGCTCCTCATGTTCGCCGTCGGGGTTCAGTTCTCGCTCGACGAATTGAACCACGTCCGCCGCATCGCCCTTGTCGGGGGCGGGGCGCAGATCCTCGGCACCGTCCTGCTCGGGCTATTGCTCGGCATCGGGTTTGGCTGGGGCTTGTACGGCGGATTGTTTCTCGGCTGCGCCCTCGCGCTGTCGTCCACCGCCGTCATGCTCAAAGTACTGGAAGAGCGCGGCGAACTCGGCAGTGCGCACGGCAACGCCATGCTCGGCATTCTCGTCGTGCAAGACCTGTCGCTGGTTTTGATGATCATCCTGCTCCCCGCGTTGTCGGCGTTCTCGACCGAGGGCGCGAAAGCACTGGTCGGCGTCGGGATCGCGCTTTTAAAGGCGGTCCTGTTCCTGCTGATCACGGTCGTCATGGCGACACGCGGTGCGCCCGCGTTACTGAACCGGGTAGCGAAGACCGGGTCCCGCGAGTTGTTTCTGTTAACCGTGGTCTGTCTGTGTCTCGTCGCCGGATACGCCGCCGACCAGATGGGACTCGGACTCGCGCTTGGCGCGTTTCTCGCCGGGATCGTCGTTTCCGAGTCGGGCTATGCGCACGAGGTGTTCGGGCAGGTACGCCCCCTGCGCGACGTTTTCGCGTCGGTGTTTTTCGTCTCGGTCGGAATGCTCCTTGATCCCGCTTTCGTCGTCGCCAACTACCTGATCATCACGGCGGTCGTGCTAACGATCCTCGTTGGCAAGTCGCTCCTCACCATGATGGCATTGCACCTGCTCGGTACACCGGGGCGGGTCGTAGTGCTGACCGGACTCGGGCTGGCGCAGATCGGCGAGTTTTCGTTCGTGCTGGCTACGGTCGGGGCGGCACGTGGGCTGATCGAACCGGAAGTGTCCAGCGTCATTCTGTCGTCCGCGCTGATCACGATTTTGCTCGCACCGTTCGTATTCGGTGCCGGAGGAACCGTCTACCAACGCGCACTCAGAGTCCCGCTCCTCGCGGGGCTGTTAAATCAACCGCGTTCGGTGGACAGCACGAAGATCGCCGAACCGGGCGGCTCGGAAGCACCGGCGCGTGTACTGGTTCTCGGCGCGGGACGCGTCGGACGGTATGTGTCGGACGCCCTGCGCGAAAAAGGCGTCGCCCATGTCGTTCTCGATTACGATGCGAACGCGTCGGCACGTCTGCGGGAAAACGGCGTGCCTGTCGTTTACGGCGACGTTACCAGCGAAACGGTCTTAGAAAAAGTGACGCCCCGAAGCGCGGAACTGGCGGTGATCGCACTCCCGGAAGCGGCGACCACCGAGATGGCGTTGCGCCTGCTCAAACAGATGGCTCCCGACCTGCCGGTGGTCGTCCGCGTTCATCGGGGCAACGACATCCCCCGGATGCGAGCGGCGGGCGCGGACGCCGTGATCCACGCCGAGTTCGAGGCGGGAACGGAAATGATCCGTCAAGGGTTGGACCGTCTCGGCTTCGCGGACAAGGAAGTGGAGACATATCTGGACGGAGTTCGCTCGCACCGATACCGCGAGGAGGGTGTGGAGGGGTAGGTTACAGGATTTAGATGAACATGAGTTCGGGACAAGGGACAAAGGCAACGATGGTTCACACGACGACTCCACCGAAGTGGCATTCTCTCTCCCATCATGACCGCTACCGGCGTTTGCAGACAGTCACGCGGGTATGGTGTAGATGCCACTATGGCAAACACGCGGATATCAGTGGGCGGACGATCTATCTGGATGGAGCTTGGATCAACGATATTCCGAGCTTTTATTTATCTCTAGGGGAAGCGATAAACGGACCGAATGGCTATTTCGGGGGCGGTTTGGACGCACTTTCCGATTGCCTCTGTGGTCACTTCGGTATATTGCCCCCGCTGACTATCCGGCTCAGTCATTACGACGAAGTACGAAAGGCATTAGACGGTCGAGCGCGGTGTCGCTGGCGCGCGGAAAGCTTTCAGAAGGTCGCCGGAGACGAGTCCGTAGAACAACTTGTCGATTGGGGCTATTTCGTGGATGGCAGCGAGGAAGATGCTGCGCGATGGACGGCGATATACGAAGCCGCCTTCGCGGGGCAGCCATTCGATGCCAATGAGTTCGGCTCCTATTTCGATGCCCTTCTTGAGGAGTTCGAGAGAGGAGGGGCGAGACTTATCCCCGAAAATGAAGGTGCCAACGGATAGCCCGCTGAGGTTGATAGATCCGACCGTAAACCGGATTCACGTCGGGTTGCAGGGGCAGGGCTTCGGAATCCCCTCATCCTGCCCCCTGTAAAATAATCCCTATTTTATCTGCTCGCGTAGCCAGGCGGGGCGGTTCGTCGTGATGCCGTCCACGCCCGCCGCAACGAGACGCCGGGCTTCGTCCGGGGAGCCTACTGTCCAAACGTAACATTTCAAACCGGCTGTCTTGACCTGCCTGACGAACGCCGCATCAATCGGTCCCTTGTAGCTCAGATTGATCCCTTCCACCCCGGCGACTTTCGCCTCGCGGATCAACTCCTCCACCGTGGGATGCAGGACGCCGGTCTTTTCATCCGCGCGGAAACTACTCAGCCAGTACGCCTCGATTTCCGGCAGGGCTTTCTTGATCGCCTGCATCGTGGCGTGCGAGAAACCGATGATGATAAAACTCTTCGACGGCTTCCCGGAACGCGCCAGGAATTCCTTGAGTGCCGGGATCACCTCCGGTCCGCACTTCACCTCGACCACCAGTCGCTTGCCGGATGGAATCGTTTCGATGCGTCGGAATCCTCTCACCGGCGAACTTCGCGTCCTTCTAGCGACCGGCGTCCAGTTGCCGGATCTCCTCCAGCGTTTGCTCCACGATCTTCTTATCCACGCCAGTGGTCCGCTTCGTGTCAGGATCATGCGAAAGCACGATCTTGCCGTCTCTGGTCAGGTAAATAACGTGAATTCGGGATAAGACAGACTTTTCGATAAAATTGAGTTACCACACCTAATCTAAAGAAAAGCCTGTCCATGTCCATTTTACTCGATTCGCTTGCCCTGACAG
>JACMIS010000468.1 GCA_014381035.1 Armatimonadota bacterium | reverse complement strand
GCGAAACAACCGTGGCAGGTCGTCCGAACGATACACACATACACGTCGCGAAAACCGGCTTACCACCCCTGTGCAACCGACGCCGACATACCACGCACGGTGATGGGATCGTCGCCATCGGGAGTGTCTGTGCAGGATTCTTCACATCTTATGCCCTTTTATAGAACGGTACAGCGGCGACGTTCGCTGCGTGACGTACATCGCGAATAACGACCTGTATCGCGGTGCCGACCGCCGACGCATCGGCACGGACACGGGCGAGTGCGATTCCCTTGCCCAGCGTCGGCGAGAAGGTGCCACTGGTGACATGACCGACCGGTTCGCCGGATTCATCCAGCACGGGATAGCCTTCCCGTGGAACCGCACGACCCTCCATCGCGACACCGATCAGTACCTTGTCACGTGGCGCGGATTTCAGCGTCGCCAGCGTCGCCTGCCCGACGAATGGGTCCGGTTTATCGGTCTTGACCACCCAGGATAGCCGGGCTTGATACGGATGGGTGCGCTCGTCCATTTCGTGGCCGTAGAGCGGAAGGCAGGCTTCGATGCGTAGTGTGTCGCGAGAGCCCAAGCCGCAAGGTGTCGCGCCACCAGTCGTCAGGGCGTTCCACAACGTTTCGAGGTCCTCGTTGCGGCAAAACAACTCCGCGCCGTCCTCGCCGGTATAGCCGGTCCGGGCGACCATCACCGGGCAATCGCAGATCGCGGTCTCCGTGACACCGAAGCGGGGCAAAACGGTCAGGTCGGCGTCCGAGAGGCTGTCGGCAAGTTTGACCGCGTTCGGTCCCTGTACGGCGATGAGACCGGTAAGAAATGTCTCATCCTCGATAGCAAGGTGCGAGAACCGTGTCCGATGCGTCTCGAACCAGGCGAGGGCTTTCACCCGATTCGAGGCGTTGACGACGACGATAAATTCGCTGACACCCAGCCGGTAGACGATTATGTCGTCAATCACCCCGCCCGCGTCGGTGCAAAGAAGCGAATACTGTGCTTTGCCGGGCGAAAGTTTAGCGACATCGTTCACGGAAATGAGTTGCAGGAACGCGAGGGCGTCCGCGCCGTGAACGCGGACCCGTCCCATGTGCGAAACATCGAACAATCCGGCATGCTGTCGTACGGCGTTGACTTCGGTAATGACCCCGGATTTATACTGCACGGGCATTTCCCAACCCGCGAACGGAACGAGTTTCGCGCCGGAATTTTGATGCACCTCATACAGCGGTGTACGGAGCAGTGTTTGGTTGGCGTCTGACATACGGCTATTATACCGCCGCTCGTTTTCGTTGCACGTTCCCACCCTGTAGAACTATAGCGCAACTCTCTCCCGCCCCGGTATAACTACACCGTGACACAGACCGACCATAACACAGTTACCATGCACACCAGCAGTGCGGACGAAACGCAAGCGGTCGCGGCACGTCTCGCGGATTTGCTACGTCCCGGCGATGTACTCACACTCTCGGGGGATCTGGGAGCGGGCAAGACAACGTTCACGCGCGGGTTGGTCGCCGCCCTCGGCGTCCCGGCGCAAGCCGTCACGTCGCCGACCTTCACCCTGTTGCACGAATACCGGGGCGGACGGTTTCCCGTCTATCACGCGGACGCGTACCGACTGACACAAGCCAGCGACGCGGACGAAATCGGCCTCATGGAAGTAATCAACGCAGGCGAGGGAGTCGCGGTCGTCGAGTGGGCGGAACGGATTATCGCCGCCTTGCCCGCCGAGCGGTTGGAGATCACGCTGGAGGATACCAGAGGCGATGATTCTCGCGAAATACTATTCACCGGACGGGGCGAACGATGGGCGAATCTCGCACGGGAATGGAATGCGACGTGCTGATTCTTGCCATAGATACCTCCGGCGAAACCTGTAGTATCGCGATCTCCGACGACAGCGTTTGCCGAGTCGAATACAATTTCCGCCACGAGCGGCGGCTGATCGAGCGTATTCCCGGCATCGTGCAATCGGTTCTGACGGATACGGGCTTGACGCTTTCCGATATTGAGGCGTTCGCGGTTGGGTTGGGACCGGGATCGTTCACCGGAGTTCGCGTCGGCGTGACACTGGCGAAGGTCTGGTCGATGACGCTCGACAAGCCGGTCGTCGGCGTCTCGTCTCTGGACGCGCTGGCGGAACCGCTCGCCTTTATTGGACTGCCGCTCGCCTGCGTCGCCCCGACGCGCAAAACGGAGTCGGTCGTCGCGTTTTATTCGGGAGGGATGTGGGAACCGATCTCCCCGCCCCAGGTACTGGCGAACGATATTATTGCACCGACCGCACGGGAGATTATAGGGGATTTCAAGAGCGAGTTACTCATCGTCGGGGAGATCGCTCATACAATCATGAACGTCTCGCCGAAAGGGACAGATTTGCAGGGGACCGCGCTCGTGCGGTCGTCGGAAGCATCCGCCGTCGCGCGGCTGGCGTTGCACCGTCTTTCGCGCGGCGAGTCCGACGACACCGATTCACTTGTGCCGCTTTATGTGACGCCGCCGCCGACCGGGTGATGCAGAACGCGAGCATGTTACGGGGGTTTCCACCCCCGACCCATACATCCGTTCCTATATAAAAACAGGAGTTTAATTCGATGACAAAGATAGTTATCATTGGCGCGGGGAGCCAGTTCGGGGCGAAGTTGTCCCGCGATATTCTGGCACTCCCGGTGCTCCAGGAATGCGAGATCGCTCTGGTAGACATCGACGGCGCGAAACTGGACGCGGTGCATCGCTATGTGACCCGGATTGCCCAGGCGAACAACCTACCCGCACGCATCACCGCCACGACGCAGCGCACCGAAGCCTTGCCGGGCGCGAACTTCGTCGTGACCAGTATCAGCGTCGGCGGGGCGGCATATGCGGGTTTTCCGGCGAACGTCGAGGTGGAAATTCCGCGCAAATACGGCGTCGAGCAGAGCGTCGCCGATACCATCGGGGTGGGCGGCGTGTTCCGGTTCCTGCGGACGGCTCCCGTACAACTGGCGATCTGCCATGACATGGAACGGCTCTGTCACGACGCTCTGCTTTTGAACTACACAAACCCGATGGCGATGTTGACCTGGCTACATGCTGCCGGATCGAAAGTCGCGCAGGTCGGCTTATGCCATAGCGTTCAGAACACGATCCGCGAACTGTCCGAATACCTCGGCGTGCCGCAGCAGGAGATAGATTTCCAGTGCGCGGGCATCAATCATCAGGCGTGGTACCTGCGGTTGCGGCGAAACGGCGTGGATTTATACCCGGCATTACGCGCACTTCTGAACGATCCCGCGACCGTCGCGAAAGACACCGTGCGCTTCTCGCTGTTTGAGCATTTCGGCTATTTTGTCACCGAGTCTACAGTGCACTGCTCGGAGTACCATCCCTACTTCCGGCGCACCAGCGACCTGCGAACACAGTTCCATCTGAAGGAACGAGAAGTCGCTGCGGCGCAGTCGTTCCACGCGGACAGCCGCGCCTGGATGAACGACCCGGATAACGCCCCGTTGCCGTCGCTCACGATGAGCAACGAGTACGCGGCACGCATCATCGAAGCGATAGTAACCGACGCCCCTTACAAATTCTACGGCAACGTGACTAACAACGGGTTGATTCCGAATCTGCCCACAGGTTGTTGCGTGGAGGTCGCCTGCCTCGTCGATAAGCAAGGCGTGCAACCGACGCATGTCGGACCTATACCCGTGGCACTCGCGCATCTGAACCTGACCAATATCGCGGTGCAGGAGTTGGCGGTTCGGGCGGCACTCGACCAGGACCGGGAAGCGGCGTTCCATGCCTGCGCACTAGACCCGCTCACCCGCGCTGTCTGTTCGCTGGATCAAATCCGAGCCATGTTCGACGAGTTATGGCAGGCAGAGGCGGAAGCAGGACTACTTTTCTGACGCCGTCACTTCTTCTTTTTTGTCCTTCGCGGACGGCGCCAACGCCTCGTTGGATCGATTTCACCTGCGGTGCGGGGTTCCCGTGTTGCCTTCCGGGTTAGCCCTTGCTGTTTTC
>JACMIS010000467.1 GCA_014381035.1 Armatimonadota bacterium | reverse complement strand
ACGCAAAACTGGAACCTCGCACCACAGGTGAGACCGATCCAACGATGCGTTGGCGCCGCCCGCGAAGGGCAGAAAAAAGAAAGAGAAAATGAGAAAAGGGTTCACACTAATTGAATTGCTCGTCGTGATAGCCATAATCGCGTTGCTCGCCGCGATCCTATTTCCCGTGTTCGCACAGGCGCGGGAGAAAGCGCGGCAGACCGTGTGCGCATCGAATCTGCGGCAGGTCGGCACCGCGTTTCTGCTGTACACGCAGGACCACGACGAACGGCTGCCGGACAGGCGCGATCTCAAAACCGCGCTCACGGGCGGTTATCGTCCGTGGGGCGCGGCATGGCCACCGTCCGATCCACGTGGTGGTTGGGCGGGCGCGGTGCTGTTTCCGTACACGAAATCGGTGGAGATACTTTCCTGCCCGAGTCTCGCCGGAGCGTTCGAGGACGTCGGACAGGTGCGGCAGTCCACGCGGGGAGAGTTCGCCGATATGGATGGCACGGTGCCTGTCGGCATCAGCCGGTACTGGCTGTGGCGATTCGATCAGTTTGTTGATTCCGTTCCGCTCGATAACGCCTGGGGCAAAACCGACGAGGAACTTTTGCGCGATCTGCAACAGGCGGGCAATCCGCAGGTAGGCAACCCGCAAGGTATCGCGGAGGTCGAACTCGCCGTGGACCCGTACTTTCCGCGCACGATCCCTTCCGTCGCGCCGTCGCTCAAAGGGAAGGCGGTGCATCAGGGCGGGCGCAACCGCCTGTTTTTCGACGGACATGTCAAATGGTTGCGCGATATTCGGACGCAGTGACGGAAGTCCCCTCCCCCCTGTTTGGGGCGGGAGGGCGGACTCCGATCTAGAAAAAGTCCAGTGTGAAGACCGGGCTAGCGGGCAGAAGGCGACACAGGTTCTCATATCCCGCCTCCCCGGTCACTTCGACACGTCCGGCGTCGCGGAGGGTGGCAAGAGCGGGGGCACCCCAGAACGCCTGCGAGAACGCCTGAATATCGAGCGTCACGTCTGCTATTCCGCTTTCCGTTTCGGGGGCGCACCGTATCTTCCCACCCTCCGTTGCGATACGGAACGTGCCCTGGTTCCACGGCGCGGCGTCGTCCGAAACGCGTATCGTGACACTCGCGCCGTCTGGGAGATCGGTCGGCGGTGCGAGTTGCGCCATCGCCGCGCAAACGTCCACGACTCGTGCTTGAAATACGGGTTCAATGCACGTCTTCACTTCCCAGCTATGCATCTGCAACCACAAAGGGGGGGTCGCAGGAACGACTACCCGTGCCGTCCGGCATTGGGTCCCAAGGTAGTGGAGCAAACCGAAAAGGGCGCGGTAGCCGTCGGGGGTATAGGCGATGAATTCACGGATTTCCCCCGCATCGGAGCCGCTATCGTATCGCCAGAGGAGATACGCACTCGGTTCGGTGCCGCCGTCGGGGAAGTAGGCATACACGAATGTCGTGCGTTCGTCGCTATGACTGAGTTTATCTGACCATTGATGCGAATCTGCCGAAAACGCGCCGTTATACCGGGCGCAGTAGCGATCATAAACCGGGGCGAGCAGTTCCCGTGCCGATTCGCTCGGCACTTCGCGGACGAATCGCCCTTCGGGTGTCGCCTTGATCTCGCGGAGCGGCAGGCTGACCGACTGCTTTTCGCCCACCCATTCCCAGCCAAACTTGCGATAAAACGCCCACGCGAACGGATATAGCCCGCTGACTACCTGACCGGCGTCGCGCATCCGGACCAGAGAATCGCGTAGCAAGCGATCTACATAGCCGCGTCCGCGTGCCTCGATACCCGTAGCGACACCCGCGATGCCGCCGAAAGAAAGCGTCCCGGTGGCGGCGTTCCGCCAGTGGACGGTAAAAGGGCGCACGGTGACAGCCGCGCGTAACTGATCGCCGTCCCAGATACCGGCCGTCTCGGAGCCGAAATTCTCGTCGTATGCCGTGTCTTTCTGCACCTTGCCCCGCTCAAAGGCTTGTGCCATCAAGCGCATGTAGATCGGCTTATCCGCGGGCGTCAAAATCCGCAATGATTCGTTGTTCATGGCAATACTATTCGCTTACGGCTTGCCGCTTCCCTGCGTGACTTCCTGCCCATCGCTCGAGAATGTAAGATTTTGCCCGCCGTTCTCATCGGTGCGGTATATCGCCGCTCCGGTCGCTTGCAAACGCTCGATGGTTGCCGGGTCAGGGAATCCGTCGCCATTTGGTCCGACGCTGATAACGGCGAACTCCGGTCGGACAAGGCGCAGAAACTCCAGCGACGACGATTCCGCCGATCCGGAGCGGGCGACACGGAGCCAGTTCGCCCGCAGGTCGGGGGTCCGGGCGAGCAGGGCGCGTTCGCCTTTCGTGCCGATGCCACCCGCAAAAAGAAAACGGGTTTTGCCGTATCCCACGGCGACGACCAGTGAGTCGTCCGGCGCGACCTGGCTTCCGTCTATCGTTTGCGGCGCGAGTATCTCCACCTTGACTCGCTCGCTGTCAATTTTGTACCCCTGTCCGGCGCGGACTATTTGCCATTCGGTCTGGAACTCGCGGGCACGCTCCAGCACTCTGGTGATATGGGCATTGATCCGCTCCCCCCCCGGTTCGAGAATCGTTTTTATTTCGAAATAGTCATACAGATCGGGTACGCCACCAATCGCTTCCGCATAGGGATAAGGCAAAATAAGCAGATCAATCCGCTTCACGCCCGCGTTCTGCAAAAAATCGACGACATCGGTGCCGGTCTCCGTGGTCCCCGCACCGATCAAAATCGTTCCGCCGCCGGGGGTGCGTATCAAGGTCGCCTCGCCCTGCCCGACATTGATAACGGTGACACGGAGGCGCGTTTGCTCGGGAGCGGTCGTTTGCGGGCGGCGCAGGAACATCCCCGCCCAGATGGCGAGGGGGGCGAGGATGAAGAGAATGAGAAGCGGCGCGAATCGCCGCATGTTCGGGAGTGTCACGGCATACAAAGCCTCGCCTTATGCCACCGGGCGGGAAACGGTGTACCGGGCGAGCCCTGTCGCCGGAAGCAAGACCGGTTCCGCTATGCTCCCCGAAGCCTGCAGCTCACGCACAAACACTTCCGGGTCCGCCGTATTCTCCGCGAACAAACCCCAGTGCATCGGCAGGACGTAGCGCGGCGCGATGGCGTTTGTCACCCGTACGGCGTCGGCGATGTTCATATTTCCCCAGCGACCGTTGATACAGATAGACAGTAAGTCCGGGGTGAACTGTTTGGCGTCCGCGATGGCGGCAAAATATTCGGTATCCGCCGTGTGATAGATCGTCGGTCCTTGCTCGAAGACGAACACGAGCCCGACTGAATCCGGCGTATGCTCGGCGTGTGTCGTGTGTATCGTTACGCCGGGAAGGTTCACTACTATATTTCTCTCGATAGGGTGAACGTTCGCCGTGATGCCGAGTTTCGCCAGATGCGCCACGGATTCCGCCGGGGCATAGATCGGCGAGCCCGGGTTTGCGGCGACCAGTGCGGGCAACGTGTGCGGGTCGGTATGATCAATGTGGTCGTGCGTCAGCCAGATCGCCGAAACGCGTAGATCGCCCGGCGCGACCGGGACCGGGAAGAGCCGTTGCGGTCCGCCGGTCTCGCCCACGGAGTTCGAAAGATACGGGTCCACGACGATGGGACCGCTGTGGACGCCCTCGAATACGAAACTGCCCTGCCCGAGCCACCAGATCGTCGCGGTTCCCGCTGTCACACTGCTCATTTTTCGTCTTCCTCGTTTCTTTTCCCCACACCGTTCGTGGAAATTATGTTCTCGCTGCTTTCCGAAAGATGGTAGGACAACACGGCGAGTTCCTGCAAGAAGGAAACATTGCGTACGATTACATGGCGCGGAACCCGGAGCAAGACCGGCGCGAAGTTCAGGATCGCGCGGACCCCGTGGGCGATGGCGACATCGGCGACCGCTTGCGCGGCGGTTTGCGGCACCGCAAGAATCGCCATACGTGCCGCGACCCTGGCGTTGATTTCGCCCAGTCGCGCAAAATCCAACACCTCCATCCCGCTGCCGATCCGGTTACCGATTTTGGCGGGCGAGTTGTCGAACGCGGCGACGATGTGGAACTTATGCTCTTCGAGTCCCGGGTATCCGACCAGTGCCGCGCCCAGATTTCCCGCGCCGATGAGCAGGATCGGTTGCAGTTCGTGAATCTTCAGGATGCGCGATATTCGGTTCTCGAGTTCGTTGACACTGTAGCCGACACCCGGCTTGCCAAAGTCCCCGAAGTAGGAAAGGTCTTTGCGGAACTGCGCGGCGTTTATTCCGGTGTTGCGCTCGATTTCCGCCGACGATACGGTTTCAATGGACGCTGCCCGCATGTCCACCAGACACCGTAGATAAGTCGTCAATCGCTCTAAGGTAGGAATAGGAACCCGTTCACCTACGATATCGGGGGGTGAAGCCACTTCGGTTGTCGGTTGTCGAGGCACAGGCTGTCGTACAGTCTCCAAATTCTCCGGCATACGGGTTTCCGGCTTGATTATACCGTGAGACGAAGGAGTTAGGTATTGGGTGTTGGGTGATCTCGTTTTCCGGACCGTTACTGGAAGAGACACGATAAGCGGTTCCTAACACCCGACACCCAAAGCCTACTCCCGCGTCCACGGCACGTCGGCGACGCCTGCCCGGTGATTCGCGACGCGGGCGAGGACGAAGAGCAGGTCGGCGAGGCGATTCAAATAGGGGATCACCGCTTCGTTGGTTTCGGCGGGTGCGGTACGCAGCAATGTCACCGTTCGACGTTCGGCGCGGCGCAGGATGGTGCGTGCCAGATGCAGATACGTCGAACCAGTGCTGCCACCCGGCAGGATAAAATTACGAAGCGGTGCGAGTTCGACTTCGTAGGTGTCAATCAACGGTTCGAGTGCCGCGACGTGTTTTTCCTCAATGCGCGGTACAATCGCCTTGCCCGTCGGTTCGTCCCGGGTGAGCGGGGTCGCAAGATCCGCCCCGACGACAAAGAGTTCGCTTTGAAGACGTGCAACCAAACCCTGTAATTCGTTGTCGGTAAGATGGGCGGCGGCGACGCCGAGTGCCGCGTTCGCTTCGTCCACCGCGCCATAAGACTCAACACGCACATCATCTTTGCTGACGCGCTGTCCGCCGTAGAGTCCGGTGTCGCCGGTATCGCCCGTTCGAGTGTATATTTTCATAAACTTTTCAGTTTCACCTGTTTAGATGAAGTATACCGAAATGAACGCAGAATTTTGACCGGGGCTGCGTAAAGCCTTCCGGTCTTTTGGAGGATTCAGTTTTCGTGACCGCTAAAAAATTGTTCCGGCAGGGTAATCTGTTGCCCGTTGCCGCATATAGTCTTGTCGCTATCTGTCTTGGCACCGCTCATGCTCAGGCGCAGGACCCTTTACCCACTCCCGCACCACAGGGACCCCCGATACCACCGGAAAATTTATCCACTACTCCCCCGAACGAAACGCGAAAAGAGGGACCGAATTTTCCCAAGAACGAACAAAAAGAACGGAGCCCGTCGAATCGGGTTCCGGCACCCGAGCCCGGGAATAACCGGGTTACGAACTCGCCACAGCAATTGACGCTGGAAAGTGCCATCGCCCTTGCCCTGCGTTTGCAACCGACCGTTTCGCAGGCACAGGCGAGTCGTGAAGCGAGTGAACAACGGTTGAAGGCACAACAAGCCGACTACTACCCCCAGGTTCAACCCTCGTACACTTATAACAACCGGCTCACGACCGGGTCGGTCACCCAGTTTGTCGGCGGCGTACCGGTAGTCGTCAGCACGGGGCGGACCACGGAGAACAAGCAGTTCAACGCCATTGCTTCTTACACCGTGTTCGACTCGTTCAATCGCGAACTCAGCAATAAGCAGGCACGGCAATCGTTGCGCGGCGCGAAGTTCAGCGAGGAGGACACCCGCCAGCGTGTTATCGCCGATGTCGCGAACAATTATTTCAACTCGCTACGCACGGCGGCATTGGTGACGGTCTCTCAGTCGCAAGTCGCACGCGCCGAAAATACGCTCGCCGTGGTCGAGGCGCAGGTCGAAGCCGGTGTTTCGCCGCGAAAAGACACGTTCCAGGCGCGGGCGGACTTGCTGAATGCGCAGGTTTCTCTTCTGCAAGCGCAAAACAACGCCGCAATCGCGCAGGCGCAATTGAAACAGAGCATCGGATTGGTCGGCGGAGAGCAACTCACGATTGCCGATGTTCCCGCGCCGACCGCATCCACCCCGGTGACGGTTTTGAATGCGCCTACCCCGACAACGACATCCGATATTGAAACCGTAAACACACTCTCCGAGACCGCCTACCAGACGCGACCGGATATCGCGCGCTCGCAACAGGATCTCGAAGTCAACCAGACCGGGGTGGGACTCGCCCGGATCAATGACGGCTTGCAAGCCAACCTGACTGTGAGCGACGGCTACCAATTCACCCCTGTCGGCAACAACACCTATCCCAACAGCCAGAACCGACAGGTCAACCTCAACCTGTCATATCCGCTTTTCAACGGTGGCTTGACCCGCGCTCAAGTGCGACAGGCGCAAGCAAACGCGCGGGGCACGGAAGCAAACCTTATCCAGTTGCGCCAATCGGTCGGAGTTGAGGTGGAGCAGGCATGGCGTACCCTGACCCAGGCGCGTGCGGCGATCCCCGCCGCGCAAGCGGCGCAGGAAGCGGCGCAGATCAACTATGATGCCGCTGTCGAGTCACGCCGGGAGGGAGTCGGAAGCATCGTCGAGGTGATTCAGGCGCAGACGCAATTGGTGCAGGCGCAGACGCAACTCGTACAAACCACCTACGACTTTTATTCCGCCGACGCCCGCCTCGCTCGTGCCGTCGGTTTTGCGGATCGCATCGCCGGGATCGGGCGCGTCGCCAATGCCACCGCCCCGGCAGGAACGCCGGCGGCAGGCGATTCGTTGACGCCACCGCCGGGCGGGACGCCAACCACCCCGCCGCCGACCGGTCCGGTAGTCACTCCCCCGAGCACCCCGTAGTTGTGTCGAAGGTCCACCGAACGGTAGAAGCCGTTCGGTGGACCCCCATACATACCGGTTGTGAAGTATCCCGCGCGGTTTCCCCCTCCAAACGAAACCAAACAACAGCAAAAACGGCGAAACGAAAAAGCAGGAAAACTATTTCCCGTGGAAGAAACGGTTCGCAGGCGGTGCGGCTCCTCGCCTTTCGCACCCCGATGTTATTCTGCTCGAAAGGTTTTTCGTTTATCATGACTGTCAATCCGCCGGTGAACCGGCTTCATACTCCGCTTCCCAAAATCGGTATCCGCCCGACCATTGACGGACGCTACGGCGGCGTTCGTGAGTCGCTCGAAGAGCAGACGATGGACATGGCGAAGAGGACTGCCGCACTGATCACCGATAATATCCGCCACGCGTGCGGTCTGCCGGTCGAGGTCGTTATCGCGCCGTCCTGTATCGGCGGTGTCGCCGAAGCCGCCGATTGCGCCGCGCTGTTCGCCCGTGAGAATGTCGGTGCAATCCTCACCGTAACGCCATGCTGGTGCTACGGGTCGGAAACGATGGCGATGGACAACCGCGTTCCCACCGCGGTCTGGGGCTTCAACGGCACGGAGCGACCCGGCGCGGTCTACCTCGCCGCCGTGCTTTCCGGTCACGCGCAAAAAGGGATCCCGGCGTTCGGCATTTACGGGCGCGAGGTCCAGGAATCATCCGATACGACGATCCCCGACGACGTTTCCGAGAAGATCATCCGCTTCGCCCGCGCCGGT
>JACMIS010000466.1 GCA_014381035.1 Armatimonadota bacterium | reverse complement strand
TTGCGCCGCGAACTGATGTTGTACGGCATCGATGTGATCCTGATCGCGCCGGGCGTGGTGCAAACGCCTATCTGGGACAAGGCGGAAGCGGTGGACCTGACGGCGTATGAGCGTTCCGATTTTCTGCCGATCATGCGCCGGTTCAACGAATATGTCGTCGCATCGGGGCGAAAAGGGCTACCGGCGGAGCGTATCGGGGAAGCCACGTATCACGCGTTGACGACGCGCCGCCCCAAGACCCGCTACGCCCTGGTGCCGAACCTCCTGACAGACTGGATTCTGCCCACCCTGCTCCCGCGCCGGTGGCTGGATACCATCCTCGCCCGCAGCATCGGCTTATCGGAAAGGAAATAGGGTGAAGCGTCGGCACCATTCCGGTTCACTGCCCGGTCAGGTGAATCCGCAACGATGAAAGGAGGCGCCCAGCGATGTTGTCCAGAATAGGTCGCCGCCGAATAGCTTTTTTATTTCTGCCAGCCGGGGGTCGCCGAAATTCGACCAATCGTGAATCACTGGGCATGGCGTTTCGTATGATGTCGATTCGAGAGTTTCACCCGCCGACGCACAACAAATAGCTTTCGGCGGCAGTCTGTACAATTCGCCATTGCAGGGGCGTATTCAATTTCGGTTTGGTTTCGACGAAATGGGATAAAAGCTTCCGTACCTCTTTCGGGACGTGTTTTCCAGAAAGGGATTCCCGCTCGAAGTAGCGGACTACCCCGGCGAGAAAAGCGGCGTCTGCCTGTGTAAAGTAGCTCCCCGCCGGATGGGTGCGTTTCGAGAGACCGGATCTCAGTTGGTTGACCAGGGTGCGATGTTGATTGTCGTCTAAAACCGGGGCGTCGGCATCCTGGTAACGGGGAAGCATTTCGGCGAGTCGCGTCCGCGTCGCCTGACTGAATTCCCCGAAATGCAGAGCGTCAATCAGGAGCGCGGCGGGTGGGCGGGTACGGCTGCTGGTCAGAAGAAAGGCGAGCGCACGTTGCCTCTGTTGTTTTAGCATGAAATAAAGCACCGACAGCGCGGCAAACGGCGGTAACAAAGCGATTATCGGACCTATACCTTCCGGGCCGGGGCTGTGTCGGAGCATTCCGATCAACGTCCATATCGCAAACCCCAACATCAGCAGGCTTAACACGAGGCAAAGGGAGATCGCGCCAGGCATCAGCCATTTTTCGCGGCGGCGGCGTTCGCGCTCCTCCTCATGCCACATCCGACACAGGAACTCCAGAGCGCCGGGCTTGTCCAGTTTCTCCTCGACCGATTTCGCCACCGCTAGCAATTGCCGCTTCGAACTCAGTTCATCTATCAGCCTCACCCATTCCGCCTGCTCCTCCTGCGACAGCGCACCCCGGTCGGCGGTTCGGACGGCTTGCAACGGTTATCTTTACTCCGCCATCCCGAGCGGCAGGAAGTCGGTGTCCCACTTCGGTTTCGGGACGCTGGCGACGTGGGCGCGGACGTCGGCGTCGGATAGGGCGAGCGTCCCCTTCGCGCCGCCGTCCGTCGTGACGGAGTCGAGGCGGACTGGCACGACCTGCCCGGTGAGTTCCTTCGGTCCCGCGAACTCTACCGCGACATAGTTCGTCGTGTGCCCGGTCAGAACGCCGTCACCGGTGCCTTGCTTGCCTTCCACAAGCACCCCGAGGGTTTCGCCGACGTAGCGCGCGGTGAAAAGGCGGTTTGTTTCGTCTACGACCGCTTGCAGTTCCTTGCGGCGGACCTGCTTTTCGTCCTGCGGCACGTCGTCTTTCTGCGTTTCGGCGCGGGTGCGCGGGCGGGGCGAATACGGAAAGCAATGCGTACGTTGGAACGACACGTCGCGGGCGAACTGCAAGGTGTTCTCATGCATCTCGCGCGACTCGCCGGGATACGCGACAATCAGGTCGGTCGTGATCGCGACGTCGGGCACTCGTTTGCGCAGTCGCCGCACCAGGTCCTTGTAGAACGCGGTCGTATACGGGCGGTTCATGGCGCGAAGAATCGTGTCGTCGCCCGACTGACACGAAAGGTGCAGGTGCGGGCAAAGGTTCGGGTGCGACGCGAACGCTTCGATCAATGCATCGGTGATCTCGATGGGCTGGATACTCGACAGGCGGACACGGGCGACCTGCGGCACATCGGCGATGCGCAAGAGCAGTTCGGCGAGGTCGGGTCCCCCGGATCCAGTGCTTTCCCCGTACGCGCCGACGCAAACCCCGGTGACGATGATCTCTTTCGTCCCCGCCGCCGCGATGCGCTCGGCTTCGTCGACCACCTCCTGCCACGGGCGCGACTCCAGCACCTTGCGCGTATACGGGATCGAACAAAATCCACAGAAATGCTCGCAACCGTCCTGCACCTTGAGTACTGCGCGGGTACGATGTCCGCGCTCCGGTAGTTTCGCAGCGGGCGACGACGAGTACGAGAGCAGGTCCGGCTTGAACGCCATCACTTTCTCGAAGACAAGCATCTTCTGGTCGTTCGGCACCAGCACCGTCGCGCCGTCCACGATCTCGCCCGCGTCAATCACCATCTGCGAGTGGCACCCGGTCATAGCCACTACGGCATCGGGGTTGGTGCGCGACGCTTTGCGGGCGAGATAGCGGCTTTTCTTATCCGCCGACGCCGTGACCGAGCAGGAGTTGATCACATA
>JACMIS010000465.1 GCA_014381035.1 Armatimonadota bacterium | reverse complement strand
ACAACCGCGACCCGCATCTGTATCACCGAACGGTGCCCCGGGCGGCGTGGTGCGGGAGCGTGTTCCGGAACCGCAGTATACGGACCCCGGTGGGGACGACGAACCAGAAAGCCCCGATGATCTGTTTGCCGATGATTTCGCTACGCCGATGGATGCCGCGCCGCGCCCATCCGTCCCGGTGAACCTACCGCCTGTGCAACTCGGCTCGGATAAGCCGAATCCGTTGGCGAATAATCCGGTGTGCTCGTCGCCCGGTTGCACGATGAAACTGACCCCGGGGCAGACTACGCTGAGTATGCAGAAGTTCGGCAAGCCGCTCTGCGTGCTTCACCAGAAAGAAGCGGCAAGCACTGGCGCGGACCGAACTGCGAACGCGTTGTAAGTTGTTCTTTTGTCCTTCGCGGAAACGCGTTTCCGCGAAGGACAAAAGAACGCACGTTCTTTGCAGATACCGCGCAGATGGTTTACAATAGAGGCTTGATGAAACACGCTATTCGCCTTGCCATAACCGCGCTTGCCGCAATGCTTCTTATGCCGCTCGCCACTGTTGCGAACGCCCAGCAATCCGTCCCACCCGGTCCGGCGCGATCCGCCATCAAAATCCCGCATCCTATTGTCACCATGCAAACCACCAAGGGACAGATATTAATCAAGCTGTTTCCCGAGGAAGCACCGGAAACCTGCGCGAACTTCGTCAAATTGATCAACAAAAAGTTCTATGACGGCTTGACATTCCACCGCGTCGAACCAGGCTTCGTCGTGCAGGGGGGGGATCCGCAGGGAACCGGGAGTGGCGGTCCCGGCTATAAAATCAAGAACGAGCCGAATAAATTGCTCAAGCATAATCGCGGCGCAGTCGCGATGGCTAATGCGGGACGCGATACCGCCGGGTCGCAGTTCTACTTTGTGATTACCAAACCTGCCCCCCATCTCGACAGCGGAGACTACACTATATTCGGACAAGTGATTTCCGGGCAAGACGTCGCGGAACGCATACAGATCGGCGACAAAATGACCAAGGTCACGGTGAAAAACCAATGAATCAATCCGCTCTCTTATACGCGGCGTTCGCCGTACTGACACTCACGGGTGGCGCCATAGCACAGGAACCCGCTCCCGCCCCGGTTCCCGCTCCGCCGACAACACCCGCGTCCAACCCGGAAGTCAAACCCGTCACCCGACCGACTGTCACTGTGGAAACGGAAAAAGGGCGTATCGTTATCGAGTTGTATCCAGAAGAGGCTCCGCTGACGGTGCAGAACTTCGTCACCTTGATCAAAAAAGGTTTCTACGACGGAGTCGCGTTTCATCGCGTCGTCCCGGGCTTCGTGATTCAGGGCGGCGATCCCAAGGGCGATGGCACCGGCGGTCCTGGCTACGACATCAAAAACGAAGCGAACAAGACCCTCAAACATGATGTCGGCGCGGTCGCGATGGCGAATGCCGGGCGTGACACCGCCGGATCGCAGTTTTACATCGTGATCACAAAACCGGCTTCTTTTCTGGACGAAAAGTATGCCGACGGCGTCAATAAGTACACGATTTTCGGCAAGGTGGCATCCGGACAGGAGGTCGCGGAGAAGATCGCGGTCGGCGACAAGATGACCAAGGTTACGGTCATTGAGCCCTCTGTCACTCCCGGTGCAGAACCGGTCAAGGTGGCGGTGGATAACGCGCCGAAGGTCACGCGTATCGCCGAAACGCAGGTGATGGTGCCGGTGATTGTCCCCTACCTTGACCGCCCGCTGGTCCCCAAGAACACGAAACCGAAAGTGAAAGTGACTATCGAGCCGACGGGGAAAGTCGGTAAGGTGAGTCTGCAATCGAAAACCGGCGTCTCCGAACTCGACAAGGCGGTGACGGACGCACTCGGACGATGGATCTGGCTTCCGGCGATGAAGGACGGCAAGGCGATCAAATCCGACCGGACGTTCACCTACGACATCATCAACCGCTCTGTGCGTTATGAATAGCCGCGTTCATCGCGCCACGATCACCGTGACCGGGCGCGTGCAAGGGGTTGGCTTCCGCTACTGGGCAGTGGGGGAGGTTCAGGCACTAGGACTCGCGGTAACCGGTACCGTGCGAAACCAACCGGAT
Organism: Armatimonadota bacterium; assembly: GCA_014381035.1. Next base: position 7,236 of record JACMIS010000465.1, on the reverse strand, counting down.
GGAAGCGTCGAAGTCGTCGCAGAATCGGCGGGCCGTGGCGCGATAGATCTACTCCTCGCCCGTCTGGCAACCGGACCGAATCTCGCTCGCGTAGATTCGGTCCATCCGCTCTATGAAACCGATGTCGAACCCCGCTACACCGACTTCAAAGTCAGTTTTTAACTGCCATAGCGGAATTTCGACCCCAAAGGACACAACGATTTTTAAGGTGTTTCACTTCATTCGTTAGCCGGAACGCTCGGCTACCTCGGCAAACCAACCCTTAAAAACCTTTGTGTCCTTTGTGGTCGAATCCTAATCTTTCGCCGGGAGCGTCAATATGACGGGACCGTTTTCGGTGATGGCTACCGTATGCTCAAAGTGGCACGCGAGCGAGCCGTCGGCGGAAACGATGGTCCACGGGTCGCCGTCCACGTGCGCGATCTCGGGCTTACCCGCGTTCACCATCGGTTCTATACAGAACGTCATACCGACTTGTATAATCTGCCCCTCGCCCGGCTTGCCCCAGTTCGGCACATCCAGTCCCGGTTCGTGCGGCACGCGCCCGATACCGTGTCCGACCATCTCGCGCACCACGGAGAAACCGTTCTTTTCCACGTGCCGCTGGACCGTGTACCCGACGTCGCCGATAGTGTTGCCGGGACGGGCTTGCGCGATTCCCATCTGCAACGCTTCGCGGGTCACCTGTAACAGTTTTTTCGCTTTGCCGGACACCTTGCCGACCGGGACCGTGATGGTCGCGTCCGCGCACCAACCGTCCACGCTGGCGTCCATGTCGAGCGATACCAGATCGCCTTCTTTCAGGACGCGGCGTGCATCCGGAACGCCGTGAATCACTTCATCATTGACGCTGATACAGGTATTGTGCATGTACGGCACTTCGGAGAACGACGGCTTGTATCCATAGAGAGGAGCCTTGGCGTCGTACTGTTTCAGCACAGCGGCAGCGATCTCGTCTAATTCCAGCGTGGTCGTCTTGTTGGGAACGATTGCCGCCGCCATGGTACGCAGGGCGACCGCGACGACTTCACCGGCGCGGCGCATGGCGGCGATTTCGGAAGGGGTTTTCAAACGCATTTCATTTCCCTTTATATCGCGCCTTCCCTTATTTCGCGCCCTCTTGTCCGCTATCAGGGTTATGATACAATCGCACCGTGGGCTTGATGATTCGTTTTTCGGCAAGTGAGCCGGAGATTACAGGACTGCTTCGGTTTTTGGAGCGACGCGCGAGGCGTCTGATACCGATGGACAAAACAGGGCGGGCTGCGAGCCTACTCTGGCTTCCGCTTGCCACCGATAATCGCGACGACCTGCGCCCCCGCCGCACCGCCCGCAGTCTCCTACGCCTTTTGCGCGACACCAACGGCGCGTTGCCCTGGGGTGTCCGTCTTGCTACCGATGCAAGCCATGTGTACGACATCACCCGCGATACCGAAGCGGGACGCTATCACGTTGACCCCGAAACATCCCGCCTGATTCTGTTTGCGTTCGGTCCCGTGCTTCCCGAGGAACCGAAAGAAGGGCTCGCGCCAGAACGTCGCCGTGAAGGAATCATCGAACTGCGGGATTGGGTCGAGGACGAACTGCCTGTGGCGGAGACTCCGGTGCCTAAAGGGGTGGTATTCTTACCGCAAACACTGATCGCCCGTGATCTGGTCGAACGGTGCGCTCGCCGTCTGCGCCGTCGGGGCAACCTGATCGAGAACCGATGGCACGTCCCCCCGCACCTCCCCGACGAGGAGGACGAATAGCGTCCAAAATAAGTTTCCCCGTGATGTTTATCTTTTCGATAATGCGGGGAAGAAAAGTGTGAAGACACGTAGCGGGAAACCAAGAGAAAGGTGGTTGAAATAAAGAAAGCCGATGGAAAGCAACGCGACGCGCTTGCCAGAAAGAGGCTGACCTCGGAGGCGACGAGGCTCCTGTGTGACGCAGATAGAGCGTTTGGGAGCGGAGCCGATGACAACACCGTTTGATGCTGGAGTACGCTGACGAATAGAAGCATCGGATTAGGCGATTGCCAAGGCCAACCTTCAAGCGTGTCATTCGAGAAAACCGGCGAAGCGGCGAAACCTCAAGAAGGCTCGCCGCTTTTCTATTGCCGGTTCACAGGCGCAAGCCGAACGAAATCCCGAACCCGCCGTAATCGTCGTCGTCGAAACGACCGAAGTTGTGGTACGCCGCTTCCAGAAACATTCCCCTGGCGAACCGAACGCCGCCGCCCAGTTTGTACCCGAACGTGAACCGGTTGCGAGATTCCAGTGTGTCCGTGTATTCCCCCTGTGTATCTTCGCCGAAGGGATTTGAGTCAATGTATTGGTAAACATCGTTGACATTTCGCTCCAGTGAGTAGCCTCCGGCTCCCGCAAGCGCGTAAACGCCGAAGTGCGGGTTCGGGGGAAGGAGCCGCACTGTCATCGTGATGCCCGCCCCATACACCGCGCGGGACGTATCCCGGTAGCGTCCGGCTTCGAGACGTTCGCGGTTTTTAGTACGTGCGGTCTCGATATACGCCGCGAAGTCAACGAAGCGTGATGGCGAGGGGCGGAGCAGGTCATACGACGCCGTGAGCAGGAACCAACCTTGCTTGTCCGAGGAACCCGGCACACTTTCTTCCCCGATCAGTCCGCCGAGGGCGAATTTCAGCCGGTCGGGCACATAGGGGACGTTACCCAAATCCTCCTGTGCTCGCGCCACGCCACCCGCAAGTAGTATCAACACCGCCACCAGCATCACGCCAAACCCACCGCTTATTTTTTGTCGCATCCTTGTTCTCCCTGAGTCTGTTTGCTTAGGGAAACGACGCCGGAACGCAAAGTGCGACAGATGGACCCTACATTTTTATTCCCTGCATACCGCTCCACTCCTGCCAGATGTTTGTCATACAACTCCAGTGGTTTTGGTCATGGTCTACATGGAAAAGCCGGAAGAAAACGGCGTAACGGACGTTGGGCGAGATGTTCGGCGCGATGCCGTGTGCGATCTGATAATGCACCAGGGCGGCATCACCCGCCACTCCCGTAAACTGCTCCGCCTCCGGAAGTTCGACCGGTGGCATCCCTTGAAGAAGTGACTCCGGTCCGTGCTCGCGGAAATACTCCTCGTAGAGTCTATGCGTTCCGTTCCAGGTGGTAAAGTTGCCGCTGTTCGGCTCCGGCACGTCGGACAGGAAGACGCCGATCAGCGCGGTGAAGTTACCGATGGTGCCTTCCTTGACACCGTTCGTCGGGGAGTACATGCCGTCAAGGTGTGGGCGGAAAACCAGTTCGGGCGGGTCTACCGGGCGGGGGAAGCGCAGGGCGATCTGCCCATGCTTGACAGGCTTTAACTGCCCTTCGCCGACCATCTGCTCAACAAGGCCGCGGATCGGCGACGCGTTGTAAAGGTCGGTGATCACCGGCTCGCCTGATAGAGCAGGGCAGTACGTCTGGGCGCGAAGACGCGGCAGATCATCGGGGTGCATCCCGTTCTCGCCGAGGTTGGCGTTGATGGCGCGGCGGGCACGTTGGATCAATTCTCCCGAAACAATTCCCGGTAACTTGAGAACGCCGTTCTCGAAAAATTCCTGTTTTTGTGCTTGCGTAATTTGCATGGATTCATGGTACCCAATCGACCCGCAAAACGTTTTAGGCAATCGTGTTTTTCGATTTACTTGTCGAATCACTTCATTGTATACTGCGGCAGGAGTTATTTTTACGATGTCATCGAAGCCGCTTGCGTCAACGCCACCGATGGGCTGGAACTCGTGGAACATGTTCGGCTCGCGTATCCACGAATCATCCATCCGCGAAACCGCCGACGCGCTTATTTCCTCGGGTTTGAAAGATTTAGGGTACGAATACCTCGTCATCGACGACTGCTGGTCGGTCAAGGCCGGGCGCGATAACGACGGCAATTTGGTAGCCGACCCGGCGAAGTTCCCTGGCGGGATGAAGGCACTTTGCGACTACGTTCACGGGCTGGGGCTCAAGATCGGCATCTACTCCGACGCGGCGGAGAAGACGTGCGCCGGGTATCCGGGCAGCCTCGGTTTCGAGGAACAGGACGCGGCACTATGGGCGTCGTGGGGTTTTGACTTCCTGAAATACGATTACTGCAGTGCTCCCGACGATCAAGCGGTCGCGAGGGAGCGATACGGCAGCATGGGCAAGGCGTTGCGCGGGACCGGACGCGAGTTTCTCTTCTCGATGTGCGAATGGGGCGGACGCGCGCCACATTTGTGGGGAAACGAGGTCGGGGCGCAGATGTGGCGGGTGTCCGGCGACATTTTCGATAGCTGGATCAACGTCTGGGTGTCGCACGGGCACGGCTACTACGGCTTGGGCGTGGACATATCACTCGACATCGCGAACGATCTGGCGGACTGGGGCGGACCCGGTGGATGGAACGACCTGGATATGTTAGTCGTCGGCTTGAAGGGCAAAGGCTCGGTTTCCGGGGGCGGTTTGTCGTTCCTCGAATATCAGACGCATATGTCGCTGTGGTGCATCGCCTGCTCGCCGCTGATGATCGGCTGCGACATTCGCAGTATGGACGCAGAAACGGCTTCGCTTCTCACGAACACGGAAGTGTTAGCAGTGAACCAGGACCCTCTCGGCAAACCGGGGCGACGCGTCGTCAAACAAGGAACCTGCGAAATCTGGCGCAAACCGCTTGCCGACGGCTCGGTAGCGGTCGCTTTGATCAATCGCGGTTCCAGTGGTAGCGATGTGTCCTTGCGTGCCAGCGACATCGGGTTGCTCGACACGCGCAAACAGGTACGAAACCTGTGGAAAGGGGAAGAAGTCGCTGATCTGGAGCGACACACGACACTGCGCGTACAACCCCACGAGACCATTCTGCTAAAAATCATCTCATGAAACCTGTCTGTAAACCTATGAAACGACCGCTTCCCCTAATCATCTCCTGCGTCGCTGTTTTCGTCTTGCTAACATTAACGTTGAAGTTCGCGCAGAGTGAGAAAGAGCCGTCTCTCCGCCTGATTCGCGCAGATAGTCCGCTGATCCAGTACACGGGGCGCATCGACTTCTCGGACCCCAAGCGTCCCCGGTTCTGGGCGGCTGGCGTTTACCTGCGAGCAAAGTTCAAAGGAACCGGGTGTGAGATCGTTGTGAATGACGAAATGCTCTGGGGTAGATCGCGGAACTTCATCGAGGTCGTCGTAGATAACGGAAAACCGTTCCGTGTCCAAACCAATGGCAAAAGTAACACCATCACCGTGGCGCACGGGCTACGGGACGGTGAACATAGCGTTACTATCTGCAAGGACACGGAAGCGGGCATAGGGTATCTGGAATTTATCGGTTTCCGATGCGCGGGTTTGGTCCCGCTCCCGGCGAAACCGAAGCGCAAGTTAGAGTTCATCGGGGACTCGATCACCTGCAGTACCGGAAAAGAAAATCTGACCCGGATAGTGAACGAAGAACATCACGCGGGGGATAGGAAGGTTCACGCCTTCTTTTTCTCGCGCGGCTATAACAACGGTTGCGGCGGACATCCCGACTTATCCGACCACGAACAGATCGCCGGTGAACTGAGCACGTATCTCAAAACCACGATGAGGTGGTAGTCACTGATGCGGTCGGACGTTCGTCGACGCAGAATCACCATTATCCTTCAGATTCACCCGGATCGCAGGTTCTTTTCGCGATAGCGACTCTTATCTTGACAATATTAGCAAGTAATCTTTATTATAGATGAATTGGTAATGCTTCGATTATAAGAGAAAGGCGACACGTTCTTGTACGACCCCAACAACCCCACTCCCCCTGTCTTATCCGAGCGAGGAAAAATCCTCGTCACCGGCGATCTGGCGATCGCCGTTAATTATATCCGTACTGCGGATAACAAGCCCGACAACATCAGCGAGCACGGCGGCTACGACACCTACATGTCCATTTCATATACCGGAGCGGCGTTGCACGCGGAAATGTTGCAACAGATTCGGCATTCGCTGGCAGGAAGCGTTCACTTCGCGCTTCCGAACGAACGTATACTGGATGCGGCGACGGCGTTTCCGGTCTTTTCCTACATTTTCCATGAGTATCAGGAGAAGAAAGACTCACCGAAAGTCCATCGGCTGTCCGATTCATTAGGAGCGAACCGCCCGACGTACCATCTTCTGAGCGCACGGGTAGCATTAGGCTATCTCAATGAAATCGAAACCAGGAAACCAGAGATTGACACCACTTCTGCCTGTGTCATACTGGTCAACGACAATAATCTCGGCTACCGCGAGAAGGGTTGGCGTTGGGTGGAAGCGATTGCATCCCAGAAAAACCTCGTTGTATATAAGACCAAACGCAGAAAGCCATTACCCAATACACCCGTGAAAGAGGAGAGCGAGGAAGAAAATCGGGACCGACAGGTCAGAAACTTTCAAACCATCCTGAGCAGTCGCGAGTACAAGGATGCACTGTTGATAGATGGGAACGCATCAAAGCGTGCTAAGAATAAACGTACCCTGCTGGAAATATTGCGCAACCAGTCGGGAGAGCACACCACCCGGTTGGATAATTTTCGAGACTGGATTTATGCCGACAAGACACCGTTAGAACGACTGACGGTGGATAACACCAGTGAACGAGTCATTGTGGTCGTTTCTGTTCACGACTTGCGCAGGGCACCCGTTTCTATCAGTCGCTCACTTTCGTGGGAGCGGACCGCGCAAAATATTGTCACGCTCTTGCTGGATAAAAGCGATAAAGAAGTGAAGGAGAACTGTGCGAATGCACGCTATATCGTTGTGTCGCTTTCACCGAACGGAGCCGTCATCGTAGATCGCGAGGCAAAAAAATCGTTCCTTTGTTTCTCCGGTTCTGTGATCGAGGGTGAGTATATCAAACGGCATCAGGGAAACATGCGTGGGTTCGATTCGTGTCTCGCAGTCGCAGTCGCGGAAGGGATGTCGTGGGCTTTCCCCGCTGGCTTTGACGGCGATCATGACAGGTTATGGAGTCAATTGAAAGACTCCGCGAAGCGTGGAGTGAAGGCGGCTCGAACTGTTTATGATGTGGGCTTGATACAAGGCGCACGTCCCACAACCTTCCTGCATACGAAAAGCCTGGCGACAACGGAGGCCAAAGACGATTCACTCTCTTTTCCTTTTGAAAAGGTTGCTGAAGCGATCAACGGTTCGAATACCGAGGAGGTTACTACCGTAAAAATCCCTTTGCCCTTTGGATCACATCCTAATAGTGACACCAAACCGTATTTTGACGCATCTTGGTGGAGCTT
>JACMIS010000060.1 GCA_014381035.1 Armatimonadota bacterium | reverse complement strand
TCGTGGCCGGTACGGGGCGATAGCTTTCAATTCGACACCACTCTGGTAGCGATCACACTGACCAGTAACGTCGTCACGGTGCCGGAAGTAGGTGCGGTTCTGGTGGGGGCGGTGCTCGCGCTCGCCGGGGCATGAATCCCCGGCGAACCTGTCTTAACGGTCGGGTCGGGCTTGCGCCGGACCGATGATTTCGATCGTGAAGCCGTCCACCCATACCGTGCCGGGACCCTCGGACGAGATCCCGAACGACAGCATCCTGGTGCTTTCCGGCACGTCCACGACGTGCTCGAATCGGGTCCAACCTTGCGTGCCGCGAATCATCTTGCCGCTCGCCTCGCCGTTCGCGCCGCCCCCTTTGTTCGGGTCCTTATCGGCGACGACGATCCACAGGTCGCCCGCTTTCGCGTTCTCGCTTTTTAGGTAGGCGCTGAGGCGGATGCGCTTCCCCCGGAATGCGCCCGGCGCGGCGTTCTGCGCTATCGTCCCGTAGCTGCGCGGCGTCGGTACCTGGCTTTTCAGGCACGCCGCGTCGTTCCCGTTTCGTCCGCCGCCTTTCGCCAGCGTCATGGCGTAATCGGTGTCCGCCTTGTGCGTCGGGTTGTCGTTCCACCAACCTGTCAGCCCGTCGGCGAAACGCAGGTTACGTATCGGCTCAATGGTTTCGCTCCCCGGAACGATCCGGGTGGAACTGAGCGGGACTGAGCCGTCCACTACGGTCAGCGAAAATCGGTTGGCGAAGGCGTCTCCTTTACCCTCCAAGCGAAGTCCGAGAAACAAGCCGGTGGCGTCTTTCGCGACGTCGAACACGCACTCGCGCTCCTGCCAGCCCGCTGCGTCAGGCAGGACCTTCGGCGAGGTCGTGAACGAAAAGCCGCCGTCCGTTTCTCCGCCGAAGGTTCCGGCGAAAAGGAACGCGTGCTTGCTTAAATCCTTCCCCCGTACGAAACCGCGCCAGCGTAGCCGTTTACCGGCGTACCGTGAAACGTCGTCCACGTCGTAGCGCAAAACCCCGCCATCGCCCGCGGCTTGCCGGGCGAAATCCGCCGACGCACGGGCTTTGACGAACCCGCTCCGTTCGCCGCCCCCGGCGGTGGATTGTTCCACCCCGACTTCGTAGTAGGGGTGGGCGACGCTGTCCGAACCCATCGCCGTTTTGTACCATCCGGTCAGTCCCTGGGCGAAATCCAGGTTGGGGAGCGTGCCGCGCTGGAGGGCGGGAGCGGCGCTGGTGAGTCGCCAGGGGACGAGCAGTCCGGCAACGAGTAAGGAAGCGAGCACGATCAGGCGACGACGGCACGGCTGGATGGGTAACATTTCTATTCTCCGTTTCAGATCGGTAAACCCCGCCGAGAGCGCCATCGCGGACGATGGCACGGGTACCGGCGAGGAGGAAGACGATAACTTGACGAGCAGTTCGCCGTACGTGCGCGGCGCGAGCGAAAGGGCGGCGATGGTCTGCCGGTCGCACGCCGCTTCGCGCGCCAACTCGAACTCGCGCAGGGCGAGATAGATCGGCGGCAGGAACCAGAAAAGGGTTTGCGCGAGCCAGGGCACCAGTGAGAGAAACAGGTCGTTTCGCTTGATGTGCGTGCATTCGTGCGTCAGGATGGCGAGCATTTCGGCGGAGGACAGGCGGGCTTGGTCATCGCTCCCGATCAGGATACGCGGGCGCAGTAGCCCGACGGTGAGCGGTTCGACGGGGGATCGCGCGACCCAGAGTTCCGGGACGCGCCCAAGTCCCGCCCGGTGTGCCGCTTCCGCGAGCAAGCCCGACTCCTCCCGCGTCGCCCCCGCCGTGACCCGGTGCAACTGCGCGAGAGCCATCGCCTGTATGCCGATACTAACCCCGACCCCAACCAGCCACAAGCCGATCAGGAGTCGGGAGACGGGAAACTCTG
>JACMIS010000464.1 GCA_014381035.1 Armatimonadota bacterium | reverse complement strand
GGTCGATCGCATCGAGACCGCCGGCTCCCAGGTGCGGATGATCGGCAAGTGGAACGGCGGAGGCGAAGAACGAGTGCTCGGCTCGGGGGTGCTGAACGACGACGGGTTTTCGCTGTTTCTCTCCGGTCGTGGGGGCACTTTCGATTTCAGGAAACTTGGGAAAGATGAGTACAGTGATTTCTATCCCCGTGGCCGTCCGACCAGCTCTTATTCGTACAATCCGCCACCGGCGTTGGACGATGGGTGGGAGACGGGGACGCTCGCTGGAGCAGGCCTTTCCGAAGACACGATCAGCAACTTCATGCGAACTATGGTCAATCTGTCCATGGATTCGCTGGGCTCGCACCAGTTACACGCCGTCGTTATCGCCAGACATGGAAAGCTGGTGCTGGAGGAATATTTTCATGGGGAGAATCGGGACAGAGCGCACGAGAGCCGGTCGGCGGCGAAGAGTATCACTTCGACTCTCGCCGGCGCGGCGATTCACGCCAGGAAAGGTGTTACGCTCGCATCACCGGTCTACGCGGTCATGAACGGTGGAAAGTTTCCCGACGCGATCGACCCGCGGAAACGAAGAATCACGCTCGAGCATTTATTGTCCATGTCGTCGGGCATCGATTGTGACGACAACGACGACAAGTCGCCCGGCAATGAAAGCACTATCACGGACCAGAGGGACGAGCCCGATTACTATCGGCTCATTCTGAGACTCGGAACCATCCGCGAGCCAGGTGAGAAAGGAGTGTACTGCAGCATCAACCCCCATCTCGCGGGGGGTGTGTTGAAGAACGCCACGGGACGAAGCTTGCCCGACCTGTTTTCCGAACTGATTGCGCGCCCGCTTCGGTTGGACACCTACTATCTGCCGCTGACCCCGACCCGCGACGCCTACATGGGCGGTGGAGTCCGATTGACAGCACGGTCGTTTACCAAGATCGGTCAGATGTACCTGGATAGCGGGGTGTGGAAGGGGAAACGAATTCTTGAGGCGTCATACGTGAAAAACGCGGTTACGTCGCGGCACGCAAAGATCGGGATGCCCTACGGTCTCGCCTGGTGGGTGGCCGACTATCCGTTTCGCGGCGAAACGCTTCAAGCGTATTTCGCGAGCGGGAACGGCGGGCAAACTGTCATCGTCATCCCACGCCTCGACATGGTTGTGACGTTCTATGCCGCAAACTACCAGGACGCCGCGGGCGTCATTCCGCAGCGGAAATACGTGCCCCAGTTCATACTGCCTGCGGTCTCAGGTCGCTAAGCCAGCTCGGGCAAGCCCGGCAACCGCCTACTTCTTGGCGCGGGCGGCGGAGTCGATCGCAAACAACGGCGACTTGAAGACCGGACGGTTCTGGTCGTACGCGCGCTTCGTGAGTACCGCGACAGCGCTGTCGCGCCCGGGCCAGCTCTCGACGGTCGCCGAATCGAGAAGCTTGTAGCGCCGCGCGAGCTCGGCGCGATACCATTTCGCACCGAGGAGCGGAACCGCTACGACCGTCACGTCCTTGCGTGTTCCCTCCCCATGCTGAAGGTACCAGAGCGGATAGGTGTCGTTGTC
>JACMIS010000463.1 GCA_014381035.1 Armatimonadota bacterium | reverse complement strand
ATCGCCGCTGTCGCGATTGAACCGGTTGCGGGCAATATGGGCTGCGTCGCGCCCGCCTCCGGCTTCTTACCAGGCTTACGCGCCCTGACCCGCGAACACGGCGTTCTGCTACTTTTCGACGAAGTAATGACCGGATTCCGCCTCGCCTACGGGGGCGCACAGGAGCGATTCGGAGTCACGCCGGATCTGTCCGCGCTGGGCAAGATAGTCGGTGGTGGAATGCCGCTCGCCGCTTATGGAGGACGCGCCGACATTATGGATTGTGTCGCCCCGGTCGGTCCTGTATATCAGGCGGGAACGCTATCGGGAAACCCGCTTGCGGTCGCCGCCGGACGCGTCATGCTACGCAAACTGCGCGAACAACCGCCGTATGATTATCTGGAAACACAGGTGACGGTCCTCTGCGAACGCCTACGCGAATCCGCCAAAAGTGCAAACATTCCGGTAACAGTGAATCAGGTCGGCTCCATGTTCACCGTATTCTTCACGGATCAGCCCGTCACCGATTACGCCTCGGCGAAAACGTCGGACACCGACCGATTCGGACGCTTCTTCCGAGAAATGCTAAACCGGGGCGTCTACCTGCCCCCGTCGCAGTTCGAAGCCGCGTTCGCCTCCGCCGCGATCACGCCCGAAGAGTACGCTCGCATCGCGGATGCCGCTGACGCCGCGTTCGCTACGCTTTAGTTTTTGAACCGACAAGATGCCAATCCCGCCAAGATTAAGAAGGAGAGATTTAACCACAAAGGACGCAAAGGTTTTTGAGTTTTTTGCATCTCCCGCTATCGAGGCGGCTAAGTGCCATCGGCAAGCCCGACCTTTAAAAACCTTTGCGTCCTTTGTGGTTAAATCCTCTCCGGGCGCAAGAGAGGGAAGAGGATCACGTCGCGGATGCTGGACGCGCCGGTGAATATCATCGAGACGCGGTCCAGACCCATTCCGAAGCCCCCGGTTGGCGGCATTCCGTATTCGAGAGCGCGGAGGAAATCCTCGTCCATCGGTTGCGCTTCGGTATTGCCCGCCTCGCGTTGCGCGACCTGCGATTCAAACCGTTCGCGCTGATCGAGTGGGTCGTTGATCTCCGAAAACGCGTTCCCGATCTCCTTGCCGGTCATGAAAATTTCAAACCGGCGCGTCAGGTTCGGATTGTCGGGCCGCTTGCGGGCGAGGGGCGATGTGTCGAGTGGGAAGTCCGTGATGAACGTCGGCTGGATCAGTTTCGGTTCCGTGAACACCTCGTGCAGTTTTTCGATGATGCCGCCGACCATCGTTTCCTTCGCCGGATCAATCCCGACCTTCGCCATCGCCGCCTTCGCCGAGTCGAGCGACCCGAACGAATCCGGCGTGATTCCCGCGTTCTGCTCGATTCCGGCAAGCATCGGGAGCCGCTCCCAGGTCTTGCCGAAGTCTATCACCGTTCCGTCGGGCAGAGTCAGGGTATCCTCTCCTGTGACGGAGCGGCAGATATGGCGGAACATGCGCTCGTTGATGTCCATCATGCCTTCCAGATTGGTGTACGCCTGATAGAACTCCAACAAGGTGAACTCCGGGTTATGACGCGTGGAAATACCCTCGTTGCGGAACACCCGCCCGATCTCATACACACGATCCAGTCCGCCGACGATCAGCCGTTTGAGCGGTAGTTCCAGCGAAATCCGCAAATGCAGGTCTAAATCCAGCGCGTTGTGGTGCGTATGGAACGGTCGGGCGGTCGCGCCACCGGCTTCGATCTGTAGCACCGGCGTTTCGACTTCCAGAAAGCCCTCGCCGTCCAGAAACTCACGCACGGCGCGGGTGATTTTGAGACGCTTGACCAGCACTTCGCGGGCGTCGCGGTTGACGAACAGGTCCATATACCGCTGGCGATAGCGCAGTTCGGTATCGGACGCCTTGTTCGCCTCGCCCTCGGTGCCGTCGTCTTTCACATACTCTTTACCGAGCGCGGCTCCCACATCGCGTAATGCTTTGGCAAGGAGTGTGAGCGATTGGGCGTGAACCGACGGCTCGTTCGTTTTGGTGCGAAACACGAAGCCCGCCGCACCGACAAAGTCCCCGATGTCCAAGCCGTGCTTTAGAACATCGTAAATCTCATCGCCGATCTCGTCGCGCCGCACATACAGTTGGGCGCGACCGGGCGTACCGACCGGGGCGTCGTCCTGGAGCGTCATAAACGCGGCTTTGCCCATCCAGCGGATGCCGACGATGCGCCCCGCAACGCTCACCGTTTGTTCCAGCATTTCGTCGCACTTGTCATGTACGTCGGCTAAAAGGTGGGTGCGGTCAAAAGTCTCCGGCGCGAACGGGTCCAGTCCTGCCGCCTGTAAATGTCGTAACTTTTCGAGCCGCTCCGGGACAATGCCGGAATGCTCGATCTGCGCTGCTTGTGGTTCGTCCATAATCAATTATCGTTTCGTAAAGGTGGTTTGTAAGCCACAGTATAGCCCGAAACGGTTTTTATTTCCTCCACAATAATCCAAAGGCAAATTACTTTGTGATACAATGCGAGTGAAAGGACTTTGCCATGACCGAGCAGAACTATTACCGTCGCGCCGTGTGGTCCCCAATCATTGCCCCATTGCTTGCGTTGCTTTATCTTTGTTTGTCAGGGGAGGAGCTACGATTTGACGACGTCTACTTTCCTTTGGGCAGGGGTATTTCGGCGCAGTCAGTCGCGGCATTTCTGGTGTCCAGTTTGTTTTGGGGAGGAGTGCCTTATCTTGCCGCACTTTGGTGGTATTGGAAACAGTTTCGTGTCCAGGACGAATTGGAGTATAAAAGCTTCTTCTGGCTTGCTCCGTGGCTGATGATGATACCGTTATTTGTTTGGATAATCGTGACTGGTATCACGATGGATTGGTTGCGACAGATTCAAGTCGTCACATTTAATGGACCTTCGGTCAATGATTTCCTTCTTGTTATGATTTTCACCTCCATCGCTACGATGGCACTCGGTTACAGTTATTTCGTATGGACACATGCCTTGTTCTGCTTTTTGCGTGCCATCGGTTATATTACGGCGGACACGAATGCCGGAACGAGATCGGCACGGTAAAATAGCCCCGGAGGGTTCGCCTTTTGTCTCGCTCACGCTTCGCCGCATTTGTCCTTACCGTTCTCGTTACCGTTTCGTTCGCCGTGTCGGGGTGCGACACGGTTCGCAAACTCGTTGCCAAGCCGACGCCGAAACCGGCTGCCACACCGGCAGTCGCAACCACATCTCCGTCACCGTCCGCCTCGCCCGCTGCAACGTCGCTCCTTTCCGCCGAATTTGACAAAACCCTCTATGCCCCGATGAACGGTCGGTCGCTAACGACGCGTATTCCCGTGATCATGTACCACGACATCATCAAAAAGCGGGGGCGCGGCTCGGTCTGGTTCGACATTACCGAACGGGAGTTCATTGAACAGATGGATTGGATCGCGGAGCAGGGGGCGACCCCGATTTCGCTGGAACAGTTGCATCGCCATTTGACGCGCGGCGAGGAAGTGCCGGAAAAAGCGGTCGTGCTGACGTTCGACGATAACTATCAGGGCTTCAATGACATCGCGTACCCGATCCTGAAAGAACGACAGTACCCATCCGCGATGTTTGTGCACACCAATTTCGTCGGTGACAAAACCGGGGCGCATCCGAAAATGGATTGGGACACGCTGAAAATCCTCGATGCCGATCCGCTGGTCACTATCGCGTCGCACACGCTGTCACACCCTACCGATATGGCAAAACAGCCCTTGGAGGAGCAGGAGCGCGAACTGACGGAATCCAAAGCCCTTCTGGAAAGCGAGTTAGGACACCCGATACCGTATTTCGCCTACCCGAACGGCACCGGCGATAAAGCGACTTTTGAGGCGGCAGAGCGTGCCGGGTACACGATGGCGTTTACCATCGTCAACGGTCCGGCGGAAGAGTCGCCCGACATTTTGACGGTGAACCGCTACATCCACACGCGCTTGAAAACCGCCTTCGCGGATTGTGAGAAGGCGACCGCGAATGCGCCTGCCGCAGTGGTGGATGTGCCGCTGGTGACAACCAACTCGGTGCGCCTGAAAGTTCAGGAGTTCGATGGCGTAAAATTGGGCGTCGTGTATGGCGGAAAGCCGCAAACCTTGCGGGCACTGGAAAGCCGACAGAGCATCGGGGAGTTTGTAGAGCAAGCCGGGGGCGTCGCCGGAATGAACGGCACCTTTTTCGCCGATGCCGCACTTCGTGGAACGAATAATGTGCTCATCGGTCCGTCGAAAGCGAGTAACGACACGGAGTTTTTTCCCGAAGCGTTCGCGTCGCACCTGCCGAAACTTAAGAACCGCCCGATGGTCATCATCGGCAACGAAAGCCTCGTATTTGTGCCGTTTCAACCCGGCTGGATGAACAGCGAGGAGGCGGTGCAGGCGATTCTGCCGGACTACACGGACGCGTTTTTGGGTGGGGCATGGATCGTTCACAACGGCGAACCACGTACCCGAAAACAGATGCAAGCCTATGCGGCGACCGACTTCAACGACCCGCGGCGTCGCGCCTGTTTCGGTGTCACTGCGGACGGCGAAGTGGCACTCGTCGGTTCGTTGGAAGTGATCTCCACGGAAACTCTCGCCCGAGCGGCGGCGGCGGCGGGACTCGTCGAAGCCGTTCTTGTTGACTCCGGTTTTTCCACTTCCATCGTCTTCGATAGCAAGATCATCGTCACCGGACATACGGCGGCAAACCTGCCCTCACGCCCCGTCCCCCACGGAATCGTGATCACCGGACTCCCGGAAACGCCCGACGACGAGGAAACGATGCAAGTATTCATGGATGCCAAGGAATCGGTCGGCGAAATCTCCGCGGCGCAAGCGCAAGCCGAAGCCCCCGGACCCAACCGTGGCAAACGCCGTCGCCGCCGATGATGGATTCCACCACAAAGTTTACAAAGTTAAAGAAGGGCACAGAGGGTTTTAAGGGTGATGCTTCGCTTGCTACCGAGTCAGCGATACTAACCCGGCAAACATCATACTTAAAACCCTCTGTGTCCTTCTTTAACTTTGTGAACTTTGTGATGGAATCCATCATCGGCGGCGACGGCGTTTGCCACGGCTGGGTCCGGGGGCTTCGGCTTGCGCTTGCGCCGCGGAGATTTCGCCGACTGATTCCTTGGCATCCATGAATACTTGCATCGTTTCCTCGTCGTCGGGCGTTTCCGGGAGTCCGGTGATCACGATTCCGT
>JACMIS010000462.1 GCA_014381035.1 Armatimonadota bacterium | reverse complement strand
CTCGCCTGCCTCGAAGCCAACGGGTTTGATCCCATTGATGTTGCCGACTATTCCCACACGCTTGGCACGAGCCCCGATGTCGGATTTTTTGCAACCGAAGGGCTATGGGACGAACTGACCACGTTTCGCTGGAAACAGAACAAGGATAAGATGGCGCGGATCCACAACACCCTCAAAACTACCGCGCCGAAACTGCCTGTTTACCTGAACGACCGGGCAAGTTCTTACGCTTATACGAACAGTTCCTGGTATGTGCGCTGGGTTCAGCCAGAGCGGATCGCGGTCTGTCCGTTGTATACCAACGTGAGCACTCACCGGGAAGCAGCGTTTTCCGTGTCGCCGGAAGCGTTGCTCAACCGGTGGGGTCGGAACGGGAAAGCATCGGACTTTGCGAACGCCGTTGCGGAAACGGTGGAAAACTCCCGTAAATGGAGCGGTATTGTTGTGGACTGTGCAAGTCTGACGCCAGCCGATGTATTGCGTATGCTCGGCGGCATCGCCGATTCGGTGAAGTAAATAATGCAATTTGGTGTCTGCCCATCCGCAACCGGAAACAGCAATGGCGCGTCTCTAACACTGTGATTTTTCTGATATTCGCGCGTAACCTGTCCCCCGTTTTGTTCGGGTTCGTTGTGGCAACGATGACTACCCCGTGTTTTTCGCAACAGGCAGCACCTCCTACGCAAGATTCACAGACGGAAGTCAGCAAGGGAATCCTGGATCTCGTTCGCTATGCCCCACGCACCCAGGGTCCCTTGCTGTTTGTCATTCCCTGCAACATGACCAACAAAGGCGACGCAAATTTCCGGCGCGACGGCGAGTTACAAACGCTACCCGACAGGCACAGAGGCGACTCTTGAGACGCTTACCGTGTACCAGCCATTAACCGAATATGAGCCAGCGAGGGTGGCAGACAGGTGGTCGCGCTTGCTAGAACCGCACCCAAGTCGGGATTCGTCGCCGATTTCGGTCGCGGTTCGGTCGCGGATGCGACACGGTACCTGAATGCGTTCGCCGACAGGTAGATCATTGGTTCACAACACTGGGTCTGGCAAGACGTATTTGTTCAGAGTCGAGAATCCCAGCAACAATAACGGACTGTGAAAGAAAAGCGATATGTTTAGCCTGAATCTTAGCCAACCGGAACGTGCGACAATCACAGTCGCACTGATGTATGCACTCTGCGCTCCGGCTCTCGCCCAGGGCGAAACCCGCCCCCCGACCGCATCGGTAGCGACGAGCAATGAGAAACGTTCTGTTTTCGCGCTACTTCGCCACGACCCAAAGCGGCAAGGTCCTTTGGTTTTCATCTCGCACGATCAATTCCCGGTCGAATACGGCGTGAAGGATGAAGCGTCCATCAAGCAGGCGATAGGGGGTAAAACGCCCGCGCAGTTTGCCGAACTAATGAAACGGCGGATTCTGACGGTTGGCGATATTGTCACTTTCATCCCGCCGACGATGAAAGTGATTGTGAAAAACCCTGGCAAAGCCGATCCTTTCGCCGGACTTCGGTTCGAGCAACGGTTCGTGCTTGTCCTGGGGGCATTGACCCCGGAACAATGGAAACAAGCTGGAAGCGCGAACGGGATCGGGTTGAGCGACCTGACCGACAAACAGCGTTCTCTATTCGCGGGCATGTGGCGGAGCGAGGCTCTCACCGTGCAAAATGTGCGGACAAAGTCGGATAGTGACATTCCCGTCGCGGTGGAAACGACTTCTGTACCGGTTTCCGGTGTTCGATTCCGCGTCTCGCGGCGCGTCGCTCTTCAGTTGCGACCGGTCGGGCAAGAACACACCTATGGTTACACACCGGGAACCGATGCCGATGACGAAAAGGGTGAACTGCAAACCGACGGGACCTATATTCGGCAACTGTTGCAGATGCCGGACGATTCCCAGGATGCCGAGCGTGCGGATACTGCCTCTGCCTTTGGCGTACCGGTTATGGTCACGGTGCCGAACGGGTTGAAGAGCGGACAGTTGGCACTAGACACACCCGCTTTAAATGTAGGAATGCGCCTTGACGGATCGCGTAAAACGGTCGGCGAACTGCTCGCGGCAGTTTCCGCCGCGACCCGCTTTCGCCTTGTCGCCGACAGACGCATTGCCTCCCTTCCTGTGGGATACAAGCTGACACCGGGAGGGCAGATCGTGTC
Source organism: Armatimonadota bacterium (assembly GCA_014381035.1). The sequence continues at coordinate 5,847 of JACMIS010000462.1, read as the reverse complement.
CACGGGCGATGTTCTCAAAGTGTTATGCCGCTCGGTCACCGGAACATTTCGCCGCCTTGACGGTCCCGGCGGCGCGACTGTTTACCTCCTTACCGACGATATAGAAGGGATCGGCACCCGCTTCGCCCGACTCGACCGGTGGGCGGAAAAACCCTATGAGAAACTACGCGAGGTTTATCAGAACGCTATAAACGACTGCGCGGAGAACGAACCTATAGATTCACTGGGATTCGCTCCGGATTCCCCGTTTACATTACCCACCGACCAGCTAAAGACGATAAACGATTCGTATGCGTCGCAAGGTCTGAGAAATACGCCGCCGGTTCCTGTCAGTCAATTGTCACCCGCTTTGCAGGAAGAGTTTAGAAAAGGCGTGGAATCGTGGCGCAAATGGCAGGCGAATGTCACTATGCGTACGGACACGGTGAGCCTGGACACCGACTTCCACTGTGACTGGATTTTGCCGGGCGGGCGTGCTTTCCCGGCAACGGTTGTCAATCGCGATCTGAGTTTTAGTTTCCTGCGCCAGATAGCCGTCCCAAAATCCAAGCGCGTTGCCTCCCGTGACACACGGATATACAAACACCCGTCTCCGACACCGTTTCCACCTGCCTTGAAGCGGCGCGTTTTGACTACCCCTCTCCCCGAAACCGAGAGCGATATTCAAAAGTTGCTTGCCCTCCTGCGGCGAAAAGGCTTCACCGAGACCTGGCTCCGCGTCGAGGATAGCAACATCACATCACGAGACCGACTGCAACAAGCGGTTTTTCTCGGTGCGAAGTCGGGGGTGCGCGTCGGGGTCGTTATCCCGTGGCTCCTGAAGACGGAGTCCGGTGCCAAATCGGCACCGGACGTCAATATACTGGGCGAGAATGGGACTGCCATCATGGAAGCGGAGGTGAATTCCATCGCGGATAAAAATATGGCGGAAAAACAACGCGCTTATTATTCGGATCGCAACGCGGGGTGGGTCGTCGCGGAAACGCAAGATATACACGACGTCGTTCGACACGCATCGCCATTTCTGACACTCGCCAATCTTTCCGCCGTAGCATTCACGAATCCTGCGGCACCGGGCTATACCAGCCATGACGAAAATGGCGATGATGGATTCGGCATCGGAGATCGGATGGGTTACAACAAGCAAACACGGTTTCGGTGTGTTCAGGACAAAGGCTTCGATCCTGTAGATGTTGCGGCATCCACCCACCATCTCGGTGTTTCCGTGGAGTTACCCTTCTTTCGCCAGTATGAAGTGGTGAAACCGCTCGCAGAATTTCGCCGCTCGCAGAACAGGGCGCACCTCGCGAGAGTTTACGCCGCTATCCGCACCGCTTTTCCCCGAACGACTCTATACATGGATAATCCCGAAAACAGGTTGTTCGAGTATTACGGACGCTGGGAAAAACCAGACGGATTCCCAGCGGATCCGGCGGAATACGTATCATCCGCCAATCAACTTCGCAAAACGGCTTTCCGCAACGGTTCGTCCCCGGTATTTGCCATTCGTGGCACACGGTCCGAGGGCGCGGACGCATATTTCTGGAACGCCTGGCATGATGGGATGGAAGAGGCGGCGAAAGGCTGGGGCGGATTCGCACTCAATATGCCCACTGATTCACTCGACGATGTAATGGCACTATTGAATAAACTGCCGGACGATATGCCCCCGTAAGATAGGCTACAAAACGGCGAGTCCTCCATCGGGCGCGATGTTCGCTCCGGTGATGAAGTCGGCTAAAGGCGACGCGAAAAACAGCACCGCTTTTGCCACATCTTCCGGGGTTGCCAGACGACGAAGCGGTGTACGATCCCGCACGGCGTTTTTCAATTCGTCGGGTAGGGATTGTGAGAACTCGGTCAGTGCCATCCCCGGAGAGACCGCGTTTACCGTGATGCCGTCCGGTCCGACTTCGCGGGCGAGGGTGCGTGTGAACGCCAGAACGGCGGATTTCGCCATCGCGTGCGCACCGTATGTCGGTGCCGGGCGTTGCAACAGTGTCGCCGACAGGTTGATAACACGCCCGTGTTTTAGTGTTTGAAAATGCGGCAACGCGGCGCGGGTCAAAACGAATACCGGCTTGACCACGGCGTTCCACTCGTCGTCGATTTCATCCCACGTATAATCGGCGAGGTTTTTGAGCGGTCCGAAGCCCGCCGCGTTGTTGACCAGAATATCCAAACCGCCGAGCGAATCGGTTGTTTCCTGAATCAATCGCGCCGCGTGCGATTCGTCGGTCAGATCGGCTTGTACAACAGTTGCCGTACCGCCTGCGTCCCGAATCGTCCTCGCCGTTTTTTCCGCGCCTTCCCGCGAGCCGCGATAATGTACTGCCACGGCGGCTCCTTCCGCCGCGAGAAGTCGCGCGATCTCGACGCCGATCCCCCGCCCCGCCCCGGTAACCAAAGCGTTCGCGCCTGTAAGTAGCTCTGCCATACCGCGATTATGACACAAACGATGCGGTGATACGAAAAAGCAGTCGAAACACCGGGCACATCTTCCCAAAAATTTTCATTTTCTTAATGTCTGCTTAACCTTCGGTTCCAAAAGTCGTGTTACACTCCGTAAACTCATTTTGGTTCGCTGACACTTTATTTTGGTTCACAGATTTAATTCTGGTTCGTGTGAAAGGATCTATCCATGCATCTTCCTCCGTTGACCGCTCGCGCCCGACGTGCCTTCACGCTCATTGAACTGCTCGTCGTTATCGCCATTATCGCTATCCTCGCCGCGATCCTGTTCCCTGTTTTCGCACAAGCCCGTGAGAAGGGTCGCCAAACCGCGTGCCTCTCGAACATGAAGCAGTTCGGCAATGCGTTTATGATGTACGCGCAGGACTACGACGAAACCCTGTGTGAACTGAATCAGCCCTGGGTCGTCGTGATTCAACCGTACACCGAGAACAAGGGAAATATCAACGACCGGGGCAAAGCGGTGACAACACCCGACGCAGAAGATGGCGTGGTTCAGTTGAACAAGTGCCCATCGCATTACCCGGACCCCCGCGCGGGATTCAGTGGTAGCGGTACCCCCCGCGCCTCCTCGGGAGGTGCGTCCCAATCCTATGGTATGGCGGATTGGTGTGCCGCTCCCGGTGGCGTCGGGCGTCCCTTAGCCGACATCGCCGCCCCGGCAAACACGATCCTGCTCGCGGAAAACTACCTTAACTTTACCCAGATGGTGTTTTACCCGGTGTCCTGGGATGAGAACAGCAAGAGCAGCACCGCACAAGGCTACGCCGACGGCGCGGACTGCCGCTTCGATAAGCATGTCGCCTGCACCATCGGCGGGAAGACCTATCCGGTACGCAACGACGTCATGCCGGGCGTGACCGGGACACAGGCGTCGAATCTGGCGCCGCGCCACAGTGGCGGATCGAACTACACCTTCACCGATGGTCACGCGAAATGGTTCAAGCCGACACAAACCTACAAGGCAGACGGTTCGTTCTCGATGTGGACGATCTCGAACAAATGGTTCCGCAAGCCATAACCCCCGAATCATAGGAATACTCCCCTGGAAAAAACCCTCTCGCGCCGCCGCCTTTTACAGGCGGCGGGCGGCATCACATTTCTCGCCGTTGAACTTGCCGGCTCCGCCCCGGTCCTTGCCGAGCGAACAGTTCGGGCGAACGATAAACCCCAGCCCGTTTTCCGGGCATTACCCTATCTACAACCCGGTCCCGACGGGACCGTTCTCCGCGACGGGAGCGAATCCATCATCCTTGCGTGGCTGACCAACCGCATTCCCGCTACCTTCGAAGTAACGTGGGGTAAAAAAGGCACGCGATTCGGCGACGGGCGGACGACACCCGTCCGTACCGAACGGTTCACGGTCGCGGGCGAGGATGGCAAGGGAACGTATGACTATGCGGCGGCGTTGACCGGTCTCGCTCTGAACACCCGCTATGAATATCGCGTCGTGATGGACGGCGCGAAAATTGTCGAAGGGTTCTTCACCACCCGCAAGCCGCGTGGACAAAAGACGCGGTTCGTGGTGTTCGGCGACAACGCGTTCGGCGACATCAGCGACCGCAATATCGCTTATCAGGCGTATCTGGCAAAGCCGGATTTCGTCGTCAATACCGGCGATAACGTTTACGAGAACGGGCTTGTCGGCGAGTACTACCGCTTCTTCTTCCCGATCTGTAACTCCGATGTCGCCGGACCGCGACAGGGTGCGCCGCTTCTGCGCTCGGTGCCGTTCTACACCGTACTCGCCAATCATGATGTCAACGGAGATACAGAGGAAAAGGTATCCTGCCTCGATTTCGACCGCGACCCGGACGCCGGTGGCTACTACACCTGTATGCACCTTCCCGAAAACGGTCCCGCCGCGCTTTCTCACCCGACCCCACTTCAGGGGCAGGAAGCGCAGACAGAGGTGTTTCGCAAATGTGCCGGGGAACGGTATCCGCGCACCGCAAACTATTCGTTCGACTATGCCGACGCGCACTTCCTATGTCTGGACTCCAACACCTATGCCGACCCTTCCAACCCGGCGTTGCAGGAATGGATCGCCGACGATTTAGCGAAAACCGACGCCGCCTGGAAGATTGTCGTCTATCACCATCCGGCATTCAATGCAGGCAACAAGCACTACAAGAACCAACAGATGCGCGTTCTGTCCCCGATCTTTGAGAAACACGGTGTCCATTTCGTGCTCAACGGACACGAGCATGTGTATCAGCGCACGCGCCCGCTTCGGTTCACGCCGACCGACACGTCCCGCGTTTCGGTAATAAACACCGGCGACCGCCAGATGCCCGGCACGTTCACTATAGACCGGACCTTCGATGGCGACAAAAATACCCGCGCTCAAGGAATCGTCTACATCATTACCGGCGCGGGCGGCAAGTATCTCTACGATCCCGAACAAAACAATGCACCAGCCACCTGGACGAAAGAGAAAGACGGTCATGCCGATTACGTCCTGCGGTTCGTATCGGACCGGCACTCGCTGACGGTGTTTGATATGGACAAGGATAGCATCGTCCTGCGCCAGATAGATCAATGGGGTAGCGAAATAGACCGCTGCCGATTCACGCACCGCTAACATTAAAAAAAGAAAAAGTAATCGCAGGGATACGGAAAGTGGAGAGCGAAACTGTTCTTAAGCAAATCTGCGAAGGAGCAATAGACAATGACAACCACTGCCGACAATTTGACCGCGGATAAGATCGTGTCGTATCGGGAACGTGGGTTCGTACATATTCCTGGGATTATCACCGAAGAGGAAGCGGCTCACTTCTATGAAGCCGCACTTGCGTTCTCGAAACAACCCCGTGAAAACGTGTACGGCGGGAGTATTTTCACACAACTCGTCAATGTCTGGCAGGAGTCAGACACGCTCCGCACCCTCACCCGGCACCGCAACATCGCCGCCGTTGCGACAAAACTCGCCGGGGTCCCGCTCCGCCTGTGGCACGACCAGATATTGATCAAGCAACCGCACAACAACGCGGCGACAGAGTTTCATCAGGATCAGCCGTACTGGCCCCACGCGAACAGTACGAACCCGATTTCTGCCTGGGTCGCGCTCTGCGATGTGCCGGTTGAGAAAGGGTGCATGACATTCCTGCCGGGATCGCAAAAGCGCACCGAACTTCCCGCGCAAAACCTCGGCGACGACAAAAGCCTCTTCGGTATCGCCCCCGATTTCGTGTGGAACGAGCGGATAACGGTTCCGCTAAAAGCCGGGGATTGCACATTTCATCACGGACGGTGCGCCCATATGGCGACGCCGAACTTTACGGACGATCCGCGCGTCGCACACATCGTTATTTTCATGGATGCCGACACGACCTACACCGGCGCACACCACATCGTCACCGACCCGCTCGGTCT
>JACMIS010000461.1 GCA_014381035.1 Armatimonadota bacterium | reverse complement strand
TGCAGTTGCGGGAGCAGTCGCCGCCTGGCGTACTCGGTCAGTTCGCGCGTGCCTTCGTTCGGCGCGGACAGTGTGAACTGGATTACCGGGATGTCGTCGGTGCGCTCCTTGCTGACGACCGGCTTTTCCGCCTCTTTCGGCAGGTCGGGCAGGGCAAGGTCCACGGCGGCGCGGACTTCCTGCGCCGCTGTGTCGCCGTTCTTTTCCAGTTTGAACTGTAGCGTCACCTGCGAATACCCGTCGTAGGAGACCGAGGTCAGGGTTTCGATGCCGCTGATCCCATTCACCTGCTCCTCGACAATCTCGGTAGCGTCAGTCTCAATCTCGGCGGCACTGGCACCGGGGACGATGGTAGTGACGATGACATAGGGAATATCGACGTTCGGGTATCGCTCGATCCCGAGATTCGGAAGCGCGAATAGCCCGAGGGCGATCAACGCGAGGACGAGTACGGCGGCGAACACGGGGCGTTTTACGCTGATTTCGGCGAGTCGTTGCATGGTTAGCGGTTTCCTTTCGCGGCGACGGTAGCGAGGGCAACCTCAGCGCGGGCGAACATACCCGGTCGGAGGGTGTTTTCGGGATCGGATAATTCGATACGCACGGCGAAGGAACGCCCCTGCGCTTGCCCGATCGGGGCAATGTCGGCGATGCGCCCGGCGAACGAGCGGCGGGGCAAGGCATCGACGCGCACGGCGACGCGTTGCCCGACGGATAGGTAACGTAGATCGGTTTCCGGCACGTTCGGCTCGAAGCGCACACGGGGCGCGACGATCTTGAAAACGGTATTCGTGGTACCGACGGTCTGCCCGGCTTCCACGTCCCGGAGCGAGACACGTCCGTCTATCGGGGAGTGGAGCACGGTGTCGGAAACTGCCTGTCGCGCGACTGTGCGCTGATTGATCCGCTCGGACAGCACCGCTCGGGCGGCGGCGATCTCCGACTGCCGGATGCTGTTCTGCACAAGCGCGGCGTTCGCCTGACGCACCACTTCTTCCGCTTGCCGCACTTCAGCGGTCGCCCGCGCTATTTCCTGCGCACGGGCACCTTCGCGCGACAGGGAAGCCGCCTCTTTCGCGGAGCGCAACTGCTCGGCGGCGACATCACGCCCGACACGGTACTGCTCGACTTCGACGGGCGCGACCGCCCCCGCGTTTTGCAGGCGTTCGTAGCGGGCGAGATCGGTTTCCGCCTTTTTGAGAGTTGTTTCGGCGATACGCACCTGCGCGTCCGCCTGCGCCTGCTCCTGACGCCGGGTTCCGGCGCGGACCTCGGATAGACTCGCCCGCGCCGCGTTCAAGCCCGCCTCGGCGGACGCGACGGTGCTTCGCGCGGTCGCGACCTGTTGGCGATACGCGGCGACTGCCTGTGCGATACCCGCTTCGGCGGACAGAACGGTGGCGTCGGCGGCGCGGGCGTTGGCGGCAACATCGCGGTCGTCAAGACGCGCAAGTACTTGCCCGGCGCGGACCGATTCTCCCTCCCGCACCAGCACAGCGGCGACACGCTGGCTGTCCTGTCGCGGTGAAACCGCGACTTCGCGGACGGCTTTTAGCGAGCCAGTCAACAG
>JACMIS010000460.1 GCA_014381035.1 Armatimonadota bacterium | reverse complement strand
TGGCGGAATCTTCGGTCTCTGACACGGGTAGAATGGGGTATGTCAACCCTGCGTTTCGGACGCGAAACCTATAACATGAATACCCTCCCGTCCACGCAAGACGCGGCGCGATCCCTCGCCGAGCACCACGGCTCGTCCGTCGCCGGTGCCATTTATAGCACCCCCCATCAAACCGCCGGGCGCGGGCGACAGGGTAGAACCTGGTTCGCCCCGCCCGGCGCGAACGTTGTCATGACGCTCATCGGGGACTCCGTCGCACTCGCCGAACTCTGGCAGGTGTCCTTCGTCGCCGCACTCGCCGCCGCCGACGCCATCGTTTCCGCCGCGCCGGGCGTCCCGGTGCACCTTCGCTTCCCGAACGACGTGTTACTCAGCGGGAAAAAAGTGTGTGGAATTCTGGTCGAAACGGCGACGGGTCCCGGTGTGCCACCCGGCACCGCGATGCCACTCATCGGGGTCGGGATCAACGTTCGCGGGGGGACGGACGCCCTGCCGCCGGAAGTCGCGGTCCGGGCGACGACGATACAAGCGGAGACGGGAAGCGAAATCGCGGTCGCCCATGTCGGCGGGCTTCTCGCGGAAGCGTTCACCACGCGCTGGAACGAGTGGCGCGAGGTAGACGGGTTTTCTTCGACGCTCGCCGCGTGGCACGCCTACCACGATACCAACGCCCGCCGCACGTTTGTTCTGGACGGCACGTCGGTGTTGTGCCGCGTGATCGGAGTTTCGCCGGACGGGGATGCGACGATTGAACTTCCCGACCGGACACGGCGCACCATCCCGGTCGCCCATGTTTTGTTCGGTGGTTAGCTTTGTGCCGCGCGGCGATGCAGGAACTTACTCCCCATCCACGGAACGATAACCGCGCTATGACGATGCAACCCGCCTACGCTGACGCCGTTGACCCGCACCGCCCCCGCTTCCACTTCGCCGCGCCGCCTGGGACCTGGATCAACGACCCGGTGCCTTTCTACGACGAAGCCGCCAGGCGATACCATGTCTTCCTGCAGCACAACCCGAACGCGCCGGTCTGGGGCGACATGCACTGGCTCCACGTGTCGAGCACCGACCTGCTCCACTGGGAAAACCACGGCTTCGCACTCGCCCCGTCGCGCACCGAGGGCGACCCGGATTTCGGCGGCGTTTGGACAGGGTGCGTCACCCGGCGACCGGGCGACGGCAGGTACGTCGCGCTGTACACGGCGATCCCGACGCACAAACCGTTCACGCAGGTTCAGTGCGCCGCCGTTTCGGACGACCTGATGACGTGGGAAAAGGTCGCCGAGAACCCGCTGACCGGCTTATCCGAAAAGCCGGACGGCTACGGCGACTGCTTCCGCGACCCGCAAACGTTCGCGGGACCGGATGGCAAATGGTACTGCGTGATCGGCGGCGAGCAGTTGGGCGGCAAGGGCGGCGCGGCGTTTTTGTACGAAGCGACCGACGACACGCTCCTGCACTGGAAATACCGGCACGTATTGTTCGAGGGCGACGCCGAAACCGGACACGACTTCGAGTGCCCCGACTTCTTTCCCCTGCCGGGTTCGGGAAAGTGGTGCCTGATCACGTCGCGGAACAAGTCTTGGTGGCACCTCGGCACTCTCGACGCCGAAACGATGACATTCACCCGCGAGGCATGGGGCGCATG
>JACMIS010000059.1 GCA_014381035.1 Armatimonadota bacterium | reverse complement strand
TATCTCAAAGAAACCGGACCCTATGCCTCGCGACCGTTCGGACTCGAACCCAAAGAGGGCGCGAAAGTCGCCGCGCTGACGTTCCGCCCCGGCGGCGCGAAAGCCGGGATGTCGCCCGCCGCGCGGCAACTGGGACTCGCTGGATGTGATGGTTTCCCGATAGGAAGGGACCTGGGAAGGGCGCGAACGCCGTTCGCTCAAATGTCGCATTCGGCCCGCGAAAGCCCGCGGCGGTTCACCGACTCGCCGCGGGCTTCCAATCCGCGAAGCGACTGGGGACAAACTACTCTGCCAGGGACTCCTCGCTTTCCTGCGGAATTCGTGCCAATAGCCACTCCCGGTTCTGGGAAAAAATCGGTGGTTCCTCGTTGACTTGCCAGCCGTATCGAAGGACGTCACTCGCCTGAAAAATCTCCCCGGTGCGCTTGTCGGTATAGGCGATATCGCCGGTAGTGGCGACACGCTCGATCACGCGCCCCCGTTTGAATCCTGTCGGCAAGTCATTCCAGTTGATACCACGCTCCCGCCATAGCATCTCCTGTAACTGCGCTGACTTTTTGCCCTGAAGCAGGCTGTGAGAAAAATTCGCCTGTGCGGTCATGGAAATACTGTTGCGCGTCGCGTCGTTCTGGCGCCATAGGAAGTAGTTGAATACCTCGACCCGCGCCGGTATTGTCCAGACACGACAGTCGAAATAAGCAGGTCTGTCCGTGAGGATGCCACGCTTTGTCCGCGCCGCGTTAAAGTGCGCGGCGACGATCGACGCGGCGACAGACGCTATTTTCTGCAGGTTGCCGTCAAACCACGCTTCGGTGTGCTGGCTCGCAAAATCCGTCAGTAAAACGCTGATCTCATCGCTTTGTACGAACGCGAGTCTCGCGCCGTCTACGTTCTCACAAAGCGCGAGGGCGGCAACATCCATATCCGCCATCAGGGCGCGGTCGAACGGACGATCGCACCCTCTGGTGTAGGTGTGAAAGGATTTACCGTCGATACGGAGCAGGGTATAGGTGCGGCGGGGCAATCGGTAGCGCGTGCGGTCTTCATAGTCGCGTTTCATGCGATCCCCGAGGGGATCAGCGGGCGTTTTCAGTATCGTCATTGTGAATCTCTCCACATTCCGTATCGCCACGATTAAAGAGAACGCTAAAATGCCAGTGCAGGATGTGAAGGCAAAGTTGTGCCACCGAATCCTGGCACATAGTCGTAACGTTCTCACAATAAACAAATAGCGCGGCGGATCTACGCCGCCAACGCTCCGGTGAAAGGTTTTCTCGAATGAAGTATGCAAATCCGATTCTCTTTCTCGCCGTCACAGCCGTTGTCCCGGCGACTCTCGCTCTCCCTGCTTGGGCGCAGGGGGCAGAAGGTTCGTATACCATCCAGGGAGGCGCGAGCACATTCTTCCCGAACACAACCAACTCTTTTGATGTCACGCAGGCAAGTCCGGTCACGCAAGCTGCGTTTAACAGCATTGGCTCCACCATTGGCTCCATCATCGCAGGTCCCGGTACTTTCGGCGTGGCCGCCACCGCGGACACCGGATTGCTTCAGGTAGCCCTGCAGGGAACCTCTACCTCGGCGAACGTACAGGGTGCCCCGAGAAATGGTGCCCTCATGGGAGGCAATGCTACCGCGAGAGCCAGATATACCGACTTCGTTATCAGCACTACGCTTCCCAACGCGACCAGCGTTCAGGGGAGCGTCAACGGCATATTTAACTACTCTGGGACTATCACTGATGTTACGACCGCGAACATTTCTCGAGAAGGTGCCACTGCACGGATCACCGTACCTGGCGGGACCGCTTTCTCAGTCGCAGAAAGCACCCAATCGGAGGGCTTTACCAGTCCGACCTTCACGTTACCGGTCGGGGTCCCGTTTACACTGGGTATGGAACTCAGTGTTGGGATTCAATCGATACTCGCAGGAAGGATCCCCACTGGTGGAGGAACGCCACAGGCAGGACTGACGGAATCTGTGAGCATTGATTCAGCCTTGTCTCTTGGTTCCGCGTTGTCGGGAGGAGGCGGGGCACCGTTCGCTAACCCCAATTCGCTTACCGGACCGGTATTTAACCTGCCTGCCGGATACACGGTGAACTCGGTACAGGCAAACATCGTTAATAACCAGTGGTTCGGACCGACGCTCGTTACGGTCGTCCCGGAAGCTGGTACCTTCGCTTTAGCACTCCCTGCCCTCGGGTTGGTTGGTGCGGTCGTCATCAGACGACATCGAAAATAAGGCGGTCACTTCTCGCTCACGACGGCAACAGGGGTGGGGAAGCATCATGCTTTCCCACCTCGAATGCTGTTCCACCAACCGCGCAAAAAAAGCCCCGGCGCAAACCTTCCAGTTCGCAGTCCGGGGTAAATAATGGTGTTTCTCGTGCAAACTTCACTGTTTGCAAGACGCGTGCCACAGACGATTATATTTTTTCGGCGGAGTATTAGCAGTAGTAGAGTTAAAAATGAAACCGTCCGTCGCATTAAAACTGCCATTGCAGAGACGCTTGCAACGCTTGCGGACGGAGCATGACGCAAAAGATCGTGAATCTCTCCATAACAGATATCGCCACGGACCTGTAGGACACTAAATCGCCGTCCACCCGCGCTATAATGGTCCATGTCACGCAAAAGTCCATCTGTTCCTCCGTCCGTTACCGTCCCTTCCCTTGCTGCTCGCAAGGGAGAGTTGCCCATCGTGATTCTCACGGCTTATGACGCGGTGCAGGGGCGCATCGTGGACGGCTCCGGTGCCGACGCCATCCTGGTCGGAGATTCTGTCGGAATGACGACACTCGGCTATGACTCGACGGTTCCCGTGACACTGGACGATATGCTCCGCCATACGCGGGCGGTCGCACGCGGTCAAGCAGCGCGGCTTGCCGACTCCGAATCGCCCGAACCGTTCGAAACGGAGCGCAAAGGGCGTTGCGCGTTGTTGATCGCCGACCTTCCTTTCGGCGCCTATGGCGCCGACGTAGCCGAGGGGGTACGTGCCGGGATGCGCCTCGTCGCGGAAGGCGGGGCGCAGTCGGTGAAACTGGAAGGGGCGGGGCCAGTCAT
>JACMIS010000459.1 GCA_014381035.1 Armatimonadota bacterium | reverse complement strand
TCTGCACCTCCCCTTCTGGCTCCCCCAGAATTGGGGGCAGGGGGGCTTCCGGATCTTTCCGCTGCCTTAATACACGCCCTCAATCGCCTTCGTGTCGAGTTGCCCGAACGGTCGCACTTCCCCGACGCCGTCCCACGCGAACCGCCCGAACGGTTCGCGGCGCACCGCCTCATCCCGCTCCAGAAAGCGCGGCATGAAAAACTCTTTGGTCAGCGTAGACAGTTCGACCCGCCCCCAGTCGCCGTATCCTACCGTTTGCGCGGTATCGTTCGGGTCCACGATGCGTAGCATGGCGCGAGGTTGGGGCGCGTGATACGTGATGCTCCAGTTGTCTTCCGGCATCAGCGGGCGACCACATGCCAGTCCCATGAGTGTGTTTCCATAAGTCGGAACAAACTGCACCCGGTTGTCCAACACTTCCTCGACCAGGAAGCGTACCGTCTGTGGCGTCATCTGTGTCCCGCCACAAAACACCCCTTTGATACCCGAATCCGCGACCGTGATATGCTCGTCCAGCGATTCCAGCAATAATGGCGTGGTAAACAAACAACTCACCTTGCGGTTCTTTAAAATGGTCGCTCCCTGCTCGACGACGTGCGATTTATATCGCTTCGCCATATCGAAATCTTTACTCGCGATCAGACGCTTCACCCAGCGCGGGTCAAGGTCCACGTGGTAGCAGGAGCCGCCGCGCACGTGAGCGAGATGTTCGATGGCGAGTCGCAAACGGCGCGGTCCAGTTGGTCCGAGCATCAGCCAGTTCCCACCGCGCGGGAACGCCGCGTCGTCGAGTGTTTCCGAAAACTCTTCATAGTCGCGCAGGTGGTCTTCCCAGCCGATGCGCTGCTTTGGCATCCCGGTTGTGCCGCCCGTCTCGAAGACGATAAACGGTCGCCCCGCATACGCCTTCGGAATGAATCGTTCATTCTGCTCGTCCCGAAGCCATTCGTCCTGAAAGTGCGGAAATTTGATCAGGTCGGCGGCAGTTCGAACTTCCGCAAGGGGATCGAAATCGCTCGTCTTTGCCCAATCGAGCCAGAACGGACAGCCAGTTTCAGGCGAGAAGTGCCACGCGATGATCTCGCGCACATGGGCGTCCAGCGCGTCTGCGGCGTGTTGCACGGCTTCAGGAGATACAGTCGTAGATTGGTTGCTCATGATATTGATAACACTGCTCGGGTCTTTCTTCTTCCCGATTTGTTTTGCCACAGGTGCCCCGCTTCCACTGGTGGGTGAAACCCCCGAAACAAGGCGAATGTGTTCTCCTTAGCTCGCGGTGGTTTCACGCTCCTCGGGCGGGAAAAACTTGTTGATCGTCGCGGCACTCGGTGGAGGTGTCGCGAGGGAAACAAGAATCATCAGTAAAGCGGAGCCTAAAACCATTGGCAGGACCGGTAGGTATCCATAGATCGTCACGTTTGCCGGACCACGCAGGAACAGGTTTCCTACAGAAGGGTAGATCTGCACGGGTTTGAGCGGTTTCGGCGGACCGGGACGTGCGCCAGCGGGAATCGTCCCGGCAGTCGGTACTATTGTCGGTCCGCCGGCTTGTGCCAGCCGTGGGCGTGGCGCGGGCGGTTTCGGTGCCATATCATCCGAAATCGCCGTCAGGTACCAGGTGCCTAGCACGCCGAAGAGGACCCACACCGACGATGCGAGGGCACCCCACTTCGTGCTCCGCTTCCAGAACAGTGCCGCGAGCATCACCGGGGAGAGTGCGGCGAACCCGGAGAATGCGAACCGGATTGCCAGTTCGAAGATGTTCGCCTTGTCCTTGAGTTGGAGCGCGATGATGTACGAGACCACGCCGATAGCGATGATGAACGCGCGACCCGCCCAGACTTCGGCTTTCGCGCCGAACTTCTGGCGACCGCCGTAGTAGGAGAACAGGTCCTCGGTAAACATCGTGCTCAGGGCGAGGATCTGGCTGTCCGACGCCATCACACATGCCATCACGCCTGCGCCGAGGATTCCGGCAATGAGAACGTTCGTGTTGTCGGCTAACAATCGGATAATGACGTTGTTTGCTTCGCCTGGATCAAGGTTTGGGTACTGCGACGCCGCGACGACGCCGAGGTATACCGACGGGAGCCAGATCAGCAGAATACAGATCGGGTAGAAAATAACCGTCTTTTTGAAGTGTGCGATCTTCTCTGCCGTCAGACACATGATCGCGATATGCGGGAACATGATCGACGACAGCGGGATGAACATATAACTGAAGAACTCTTCGGGCGGGATGCGCTCGCGGCTGAGTAAGTAGCCTTTCGGTGAGTCGGCGATGCCCTCCATGATCTGTGGAAAGCCGCCGAGGCTACGCGCGATCAATGTGAACGCAATCGCGCCGAAGCAGAGAAAAAGTACCGTTTGGAACGCGTTCACCCAGGCGGTGCCGCGCATTCCACCGAAAAAGACGTAACTCATCACAACGATAGCAACCACCGCGCCCCCGACCGCATAAGGCACGGCTCCGCCGCTGATTGTTTCCAATGTGGTCCCGCCGCCCATCACCCCGATAATAATGTACGGGAGAAGCATCGCCGCAGTCAGGGCGAAAATAAACGTACCGATGCCGCGCATTTCCCAGCGGTCGCGCAGATACTGCACCTGCGTCATGTAGCCATGCCTTTTGCCGAGTGCCCAGAGACGGGTCCCGATAAAGAACAGCGTCAGCGGGATGATGATGCCGGACGAAGACGCCATCAGTCCGAAAACCCCGATGCCGTTTCGGTACGCGAAGCCGGAACTGCCCAGAATCGCGACGGCGGTCATGTTGGTACCGAACAACGAGAGCAGGAACACCGCCGGACCCAGTTTACGACTGGCGAGAAAGAAATCCTCGCCCGACGAGGCACTTTTGCGGAATGCGAAGATGCCGATGTAAAGCACGACGGCGAGATAGATAAACACAACGATGGCAGGAATCATCGGATGGTGACCTCCGCAGGAACGGGCGCGTAGGCGGACGGGTTTTCGTCCTCGTCCAGATGCGCGGGCCAGAGGTAGCGCACCAGCAGAGCCATCGTCAGCGCGGCGACGACTGAATATCCGGCGTGATACGCAAGACCGGCGGGCAACAGACCGAAGACCAGTGTCCGGTTGGTCCAGTTCCAGATGTCCTGATGGAGCAGTATCACCGCAGCGACGAGTACCGCGAGTAGTTGTTTCATAGTTGTGTTACCTGCACGGGCGATCCGTTCGTCGCCCCTCTCCGTCGCGGGAGTGTGTTGACAGCACGTTTATTTCGCCACCGTGAGGATTCTCTTATTATGCCCGTGCCCCGAGCAACCAATCACCCGGTCATGCTCACGGCGCAGTGCGACAGCGCGGGCGATCATTCGAGCGTTGCCATTCGCATCATCTCGCGTCGCGGTTTTCGGCGCGGGAGTTGGTGCCCCTCCCCCAACGGCGTAGAGGTGCGTGGGTGTCGCGATGTACATGGTGCCGTTGGCGAGCACGGGCGACGCGTACACCGGGGCACGCATGTCGGCACGGCTCAACTCCTTGAGCGTTTTGCCCGCCGCCAGAACGACAATGTCGCCGTCTTCCGTGCCGACGTATACTTTTCCATCGGCTACCAGAGTCGACCCCCAGATGTGGCTTTTCGTGTCGAATACCCAGTACGGCTTGCCGGTTTCAGCGTCGAGGCAATGCACGAAACCGCTAAAGTCCGCGACATAGAGCAACCCGTCGACGATGGAGGGCGTGGAAAGCGAGCGGGCGATTTTAGTGTAGTTCCACAGTTGCTTGCCGGTGGCGGCGTCGATGCAAACGAAGTTCCCGATCCCCTCGCCGTGCTCCGGGTCCT
>JACMIS010000458.1 GCA_014381035.1 Armatimonadota bacterium | reverse complement strand
GCCGTTGTTCATCGGGACCCAGATGACGTTGTCGGCGTCGGTCGCGGACACCGCAATCCGTCCGAACTTCGCGTCCGGCGTGGGCTTCGACGCGAACTCGCGGAAGGTACGCCCGTTGTCGCGTGATACCGCCGCCGTGCCCGTCATGTTCCACTGCCATCCGCCCGCTGCGACAATCACGTCGGGCATTCTGGGCGAAGCGTCCATATCGAACGTGTCTTGAAAACTGTTACGATACGCGTCGTATCCGGTGAAGGCGGCACCTTTCGCGTCAAGCAAGGGCGATCGGGTCGCGGGAATTTTATCGAATGATTCGTGGCGGAACCCGCCGACATCCCAGACGCCGGAAACGAACGGCGCACCCTCGGACGGGGAAACGCCGGACGCGGTGGTTATCTGCTCCCGCCCGTCGCCGAGGAGCGAGAAGCGCATCCGGTCGGTGCCAAGTCCCGTGCCGACGCAGGGTCCGCTGAACGACGTGAAATACACCACCGCAGGATCGACGGGATCGAACGCTACGTCGGATGCATTCCCCCCCCAACTATGACCCGGTCCCCGCTCCCACGCTGGGAAGTCGCCGAGCACCAGCGTCCCTGCGTCGTGGTTGTTTTTATCATAACGGTATTCGCGCCAGGTTTCGCCCGCGTTTTCCGAATAGTAGATGGTGCCGTCGGTGTTGTAGGTCATGGCACAAAGTATTTTACGCGGGTCTTTGGGGTGCAGGTTGATGCCACAGAACGGCTTGTCTTTGCCCTGCGCTGGCGTGATGTCGCGCCACGAGCCCTTTGCATATTTCCAGACCCCGCCCCCGACGCCGCCCGTATCCCAGGAACCCGTTCCGTTGTAGGTGGCATACGCGGTGCCATCCGGCGCGACCCGCATCCTTAGCGGCGAGGATTCGCCTCCGGGGTCGCCTTTTTCGCGAGACGTGATTGATTCCCAAGTCGCGCCGTTGTCGATGGAGCGGTAGATCGCGCCCGCAATGCGTGCCGTATTCGGATCGTCGGTCGCCGCGCCCGAGTGGACGCCGACGTACAGTGTGTTCCGTGCCGCGTCCGCCGCGACGAAAGTCAGCCCGTGCCAGCGTCCGCCTTTGGTGGGAAACGATTTTACGGAATGCCACGTTTTCGCGCCGTCGCGGGAAACGAACAAGCCGTCGTTGCGCGTCGCGAACCAAACCGTTTGGGGGTCGCGCGGGTCCACGAGCAGACGTTCGCCGCCCTGCTTGTCGCCGCCGTTACCCTCGCTGATGACATCCTCGCCCTGTTCATTTTCCAGCAGCGTCCGCCGCCATGTCACACCGCCGTCGACGGATTTCAGCACGTCGTGCGGTTTGCCCCATCGGCTCCCCCCACCGGCGATGTACAGCACGCGCGGGTTCGTGGGGTCGACCGCGAGGCTGTCCACGGTGTTGAGATTGCGGTCCTTCCAGGTTTGCTGATCGAGGAGAGGTACCCAGGCGCGTTTTTTGCGGTCCAGTCTCCAGATGCCGCCGCCGTCCGCCCGTAGAAACAGTGCTTCGGGGTGTGCCGGGGACCAGACCAGTCCCGTCGCGTATTCCACGCCGCCCATTACAACACTACCCCATTTATAGGCGGGTCGCTCTGGCTTCACCGTCACCGGTTCGGTTGCGCGAATCGCGCCGGGTGCGGTCGAAGCCGACGCGGGAGCCGCAACGGTTTTCACCGACAGATCGTCGAGCCATGCGGAGCCGGTCCCCTCCACAGAGAAGTACAGAACGGCGTGCGATGCGCCGTCCGGCAGCGTGATGCCCTGATCGAAACCCTTCCAATCCGCCTCGTGCGGCGCATCCACGGTGATCCAGGCGAGTTGCTTACTCCAATCACCGTTGAACACCTGTAGCACCATCCCGAATTGCTTCCAGTCACTCCCGGTTGCTTTCGTGAATCCGCGTAAACGAAAGGGAGTCCCTGGCGCGGGAAGTTGTTCCACGCTATAGACCGCGACTGCCTTGTTCGCCGGGGCGGCTTTCGTTTCCAGCCGCAAGGAGGAAGACGGCGAACGGAAAATGGATTTGTCCCACGATAAACCGGCGGTACGCGTATCCTCGGTTAGTTTCCATCGTCCGGGGACGGCGAAGTCGGCGGGCGGATTGCTGTCCTGCACCGGGGAGGGAACTTTCGCATATGAGGTGTATATGACTGCCGCCAGTGCCCCGCAAGCGAGCATACCCATGGGAAGTCGGGAGGAAAAAATTCGTGGCATAGGGAAGATTTCTCGGGCAAAATGAGAGGGTCGGTGCGGACGTCAGGTGCCACCACCCGGTTTTACTTGGGTGGTAGCGGGTGTTTCAAGGTGCCGTCTTTTTGGCGGATGGTGGGGCGGGTGCGTTCGGACCGGGGTTACCTTTCCCCTTCATCTCGGCGGCTTTTTGCGCGATCATGGCACGCTCGGACTCAGTCGGCGGCCGTCCCATGAACTTGGCTTTCTCCTGGGGAGACACTACCGCCGGCTTGGCACTGCATCCCGCGCCGAAGTGCAGGGCGACAAGAGCCGCCCCCACATATCCCAAACCGGTCCGCGTGAAAAAACGAAACATAAAGGTTCCTCGATTCGGTATCACAGTCGTTTTGCGTCCCACATGTTGCTATCCGGTTTGTTCACCGGATCGGGGTTTGTGGCGGCGGGTTTCATCGACTTGACATGGCCGTCGCAGAAAGCAAAATTTGCCATGCCTGCGTGCCTGTTCGACACGCCGCCGTTGATTCCT
>JACMIS010000457.1 GCA_014381035.1 Armatimonadota bacterium | reverse complement strand
CGATTCTTATTGTACCGTGTGGGTGCTCGCAAAGTGGGACTGCTTGTTTTGTCCTCCCGTACGGGAGGACAAAACAAGCAGTCCCACTTTGCGAGCACCCACACGGTACAATAAGAATCGGAGGCGGACGAAACCAAAAGTGGCGGTCAAACGGTTCGGGCGGGCGATTATTGTCGGGGCATCCTCGGGTATGGGCGCGGAAACAGCAAAACTGCTGGCGCGAAGCGGTTGCGCGGTCGCGCTGGTCGCACGGCGTGAAAGCGAACTGAGTGC
The DNA here is from genome assembly GCA_014381035.1 of Armatimonadota bacterium. The sequence continues at coordinate 2,141 of JACMIS010000457.1, read as the reverse complement.
TCTGGCAGAAACGATCCGGGCGGCGGGCGGTACCGCGTTCGTTTATCCGCACGACGTTTCCGATTTCGGCGAGGTTCCCGCGCTTTTCCAGCAGATCTGCCGTGACCTCGGCGGGCTGGACGTTATCTTCTACGCGGCAGGCGTGATGCCGCGTATCGCCGTAGATGAGTTCGATTTCGCCAAGGACCGCTTGATGATCGAGGTCAACGTGCTGGGCGCGATAGCGTGGCTCAACGAAGCAGTAGTGCGTTTCGCGGCGACGGCACAAGGGAAAGGCACCTCCCCCGGCGGTGCGGGGACTATCGTCGGAATCGGTTCGGTCGCCGGAGACCGGGGACGGCGCGGGCAACCGGTCTACTGCACTTCGAAAGCCGCACTCGAAACCTATCTGGAGGCACTGCGCAACCGCGTCGGGCGGGTCGGTATCCGGGTCGTGACCATCAAACCGGGACCGGTAGATACCCCGATGACCCGTGGGCTCGACAAACTCCCCCTGCTCATTCCCGCCGAGGAAGCCGCCCGACAGATCGTCTCCGCAAGCGAACGCGGAGTGCGCGTCGCGTATATTCCCGGCGCATGGCGGTACATCATGGCGGTCATCCGGGCGATCCCCTCCGCCCTGTTCCAGAAGATGAACATATGAGGGAGCCTATCGCCATTCTGCCACGAGACCGCATCGAAACCGTGGAAGGGTTTGGCGGTGCGAACCGTGCCACCGGCTATGTGTACCGCCCATCTACCATGGAAGGCATCCGCGACGTGTTCGCCGTGGCGCGAACGCACCATATCCCGGTGGCACTGCGCGGTGCCGGTCGCTCCTACGGCGACGCGGCGTATCTTTCCGAAGCCATCACCCTCGACCTGACGCGCATGAACCGCATCCTCGATTGGAATCCGCGAACCGGGGTGATAACGGTCGAACCAGGCGCAACGGTGCGGGACGTATGGCAGTATGTCATCGGGGATGGCTGGCTCCCCCCTGTGGTATCAGGCACCATGTACCCGACGATTGGCGGGGCACTTGCCATGAATATTCACGGCAAAAACCACTTTAAGCAGGGTACTATCGGCGAACATACGAAGTCTTTCGATTTGCTTCTTCCCGCGAACGGCGAAATCGTGACCTGCACTCCGGAAAGCGAAAACAGCGACATATTCTACGCGGCGATTGGCGGCTTCGGCGTTCTGGGCGTGTTCACGAAAATCGTTCTCCAGATGATGCCCGTCGCGAGCGGATTGCTTCATGTCCGCCAATTCGCGGCGAACAACCTCCTCGAAATCTTCGCCGTGACCGATGAACGGATCGCCCAGGGTGCGGACTACGCCGTCGGCTGGATAGACACGTTCGCTTCGGGCGATGGTCTCGGTCGTGGCTTGGTGCAGGAAGCAACATTTTTCGCCCCGGGCGCGGACCCCAATCCTGCGCAATCGCTCCGCACCGAGCGGCAGGATCTGGGCGAGACGGTATTCGGCGTGATTCCGAAGTCCGTGCTGTGGCGATTGATTAAACCGTGGGTGAATGATACGGGAATGCGTCTGCTTTCCCATCTGCGTTATAATGCGGGCGTGTTTTCCTCCGGCAAAACGACCGTAGACACCTTCGCAGGCGCGAACTTTCTTCTGGATTACGTGCCGGACTGGAAACGTGCCTACGGCGACGGGGGGTTGATACAGTACCAAACACAGATTCCGAAAGAAACGGCACTTGAAGCGTTCCGGGAGCAGATCCGTCTTTGTCACCGGCACCGGCTGTTCCCGTATCTTTCCGTCTTCAAGCGGCACCGCGACGACGATTTTTTGATGAGTTATGCGACCGATGGCTATTCACTCGCACTGGATTTCAAGGTCAAGGATGCCAACCGTGACCGACTATGGCAACTCGCCGCCGATCTCGACGCGGTGACGATTGCCGCCGGAGGGCGCCATTATTTTGCCAAAGATTCCACTCTGCACCCGTCGCGCATCACCGCGTTTTTAGCCGGGGAACGCGTCGCACGGTTCCTCGCTTTGAAAAAACGCACCGACCCCAAGAATATTTTGCAAACCGACCTGTATCGCCGTATTTTTGGGTATGATGCGAGCAGTCAGGTATAATCGAATGTCTGCTCGACGCAAAACGCAGGGAGAATCCTGCACTTATT
>JACMIS010000456.1 GCA_014381035.1 Armatimonadota bacterium | reverse complement strand
TGTGTATTTGGATGTTGTTGTGGGTATTTATATGGTATTTTTGTTTAATTGCGGTAGGGTTATATTGTGGTTGCAAGTTTTGTTTAATTTTTATGATGTTTTCGTTGAATTAGGTGGTTTTTGCGGCAACTTCAGAGGGATTGTTTATCAATATTCCTTGCCCGAGCGATACGATACGCGGACGATTCATTGAGAGCGAGATACACGATGGCAGATTCAGACGCATTTTTCAACAAGTTACGCAACAAGGGTTTCATGACCAAGCCTCAGGAGGACGGTGCCTACACACTCGTCCACCCATCGCGCGGTAAATACGACTGGGAGCCGGATGAACTCAGCTACCGTTCGGTTATCTTCGACGCGTCTGGGAATGTGGTTTCGACCGGCTGGCCGAAGTTCTTCAACCAGGGCGAGTGGGCGGAAACCGACGCGGCGATCGCGGGTGAACTGGAAGCCGGTCGCGCCGTGATCACGCACAAACATGACGGCTCGTTGATCATCCGTTCGGTTTTGCCCGGCGGTCGGATTTTATTTCGCACCCGTGACACATTCGCCGGCGGAAAGTTCGCGCCGCTTGCCGAAGCCGTGGCACGGGCGAAGTACCCGTGCCTCCTCAATCCGACATTCTTCGCACACGGCTCGCTGTTGTTCGAGTATGTCGGGGCGGGAAACCAGATCGTCGTGCGGTACGAAGGCGGCGACGATTTGATCCTGCTCGGCGCGGGTTTGCACGAAGGAACGACAGTGCGCTACCTGCCGTTCCCGGATGTCGAAGCCGTCGCGCAGGCGAACGGACTGCGCGCCGTCGAAGTCTACGATTGGGCGGACGCGAAAAACGGTGTCGGCGAGATCCTTTCGCTTGTGCAAGGGTGGGATAAAGCGGAAGGGGTGGTCGTGCGCTCCGGCGACGGGCAAACGCTGCTCAAAGTCAAGTCGGCGTGGTATTTTGCGCAACACGCACTTCGCTGGCATATGACCTACGAAGCGATCTGCCGATTTGCCATTGACGGCGGCATCGTGGACGAAACAAGCCTTTCGGAAGCCCTGCAAAAAGCCGGTTGGGACTACGAAACCACGGTGACCGCGCGAGAGCATTTCGCCCGCTACCTAAAGAAACGTGCTGAAGCAGACGACATATCGGGAATGGCGTGGGCATTCGTTGGTGCGTTCGATGGTGAATCCAGTTGGGCGTTTTCGGACGAACGACAGCGGCGCAAAGCGTTCGCGGCGCGAGTGTATAGCGATCCCGAAACGAAAGCCCTGGCACCGTACCTTTTTTATGCTTACGACGGTAAAGCGGCGCAGTTGGATTCGGTTCTGCTAAGGAAGGTGGTACTAAAGGGATAACACTGGGCGGCATAGAAGTTAAATGCGATTTCTATGCCGCCTTCCTTTTGCAAGCGTTAGGCATTCCCGAGGAGCGAACTATGAGCGACACCCGCTATTATTCGGATCAGGAGGCGAAAGACGCCAATGAGAATCTATCGCGTGCCACGGAGGCGTTGAAAGCAAAGCGGTTTGATGACGCAGAGCGGATTTTGCTCGCTATTGTTGCCAATACGCCGGGTGATTACCGCTACCAGTACGACTCCGAGAAGGGCGAATTGTGTATCAAGTTCTGGGATCAGGTAGAGTTCATCCACTACGTCACCCGCTTGCAAAAACAGGGTAAAGCCGACCGATCCATCATCTGGCAGGGCAACGCATACGGCAAGGCGCATTACTATCTCGGATTTGTGTATGTCAAGCAGGGAAAACCAAACGATGCGTTGCCGCATCTAATGGCGGGACTCGCTCTGGAACCGGATAAGCCCCTCCTGCGCCTCGAATATGCGAAAGCACTGGGAATGTCGGGCGACCGAATCGGCGCCCTGCGGGAAATCGAGAAAGTCGTGGCTCAAGGTGACGAAATCGTTCCTAATTCGCAAGCCCTCGCCCTGCGCAGTAAAGGCTTCCAACTCGTGGAACTTGCCCGATTGGACGACGCGGAGGTAGTGTTTCGCGAGTCCCTCAAGATCGATCCAGGAAACCCAATCGCCCAGGACGAACTGAAATATATCCGGCATCTACGGGGCGGCGGCGAGCTATACGGCACCCGATCCTCGGGAGACAGAGTCGAGAGTGCTAAACCGTGGTGGCAATTCTGGCGCGGTTAAGATTTTGACCGAAACCGAAGTAAACGTAGTCCGTTTCCGACCACGAGCAAACTGGTTCCTACGTCGGCGAGCACCGCCATCCAGAGCGTAGCACTGCCTTTCAGGGCGAGCAGGAACACTACCGCCTTGATGAGTAATGCCAATGCGATATTCTGCGCGAGAACTGCTGTCGTAGCGCGGGCGAGCCGCACAAACAAGGGCAGTTTGCGCAGGTCGCCGTGAAGAAGCACAACGTCTGCGGTCTCCATCGCGGTATCGGAACCGCCCTGTCCTACCGAGAAACCGATGTCCGCTTTGGCAAGCGCGGGGGCGTCGTTGATGCCATCGCCGACCATGCCGACGATGTTTTTGTCCGTGCGCAGGGATTCGATGAATGCCAGCTTGTTCTCCGGCAATAATTCCCCGCGGGCGTTGGTGATCCCCACCTGTTTGGCGACCGCGTCGGTAACCCGTTGGCTGTCGCCGGATAGAAGGATCGTCTCCACGCCCAGATCTCGGAGTTGTTTCAGAGCGTCTTCGCTTTCCTCGCGAATCGTGTCGGCGACGCCTAAAACCGCGAGGGAGTGTTGATCGTCGGTTAGAACGACCGGGGTTTTCCCCTCCTGTTCCAACCGATCTATGACCGACTCGACCTCCGTGCTACAAACGCGGTTTTCCTCGGTCAATTGATGATTGCCGATGTAATAGCGTCGCCCTTCCAGTTTGCCGGTCACGCCGCGTCCGATCAGGGCTTCGAAGTCACCGATAGAGGGCAAACGGCATTCGTGTTTCGACGCACACGCGGCTACGATTGCCGCCGCGAGCGGGTGCTCGGAGGACGCGTTCAGGCTCGCGGCGAGATGAAGAAGCGCGTCGGGGGAATCGTTGCCGAGTGGAATAATATCGGTGACAATCGGTCTGCCACGAGTCAATGTCCCGGTTTTGTCGAACGCGATGGTTTTCAGTTTCGCACCGGCTTCCAAGTACGCGCCGCCTTTGATGAGTAGCCCCTGTTTCGCCGCCGCCGTGAGACCCGAGACGACCGCCACCGGCGTAGACAGCACCAGTGCGCAGGGACACGCAATGACGAGCAACACCAGTGCCTTGTACAGCCACTCCATCCAACCGCCGTAACCGAGGAGCGGCGGAACGATGGCGAGCAGGAGGGCAAGAACGACCACGGTCGGCGTGTAAACCAGCGCGAAACGATCCACGAAACGCTGGGTAGGGGCACGTTCCGCTTGCGCTTCCTGTACGGCGCGGGCGATGCGATCCAACCGCGTGTCGCCACGTGCGGCTTTGACTTCAAACACGAGAACGCCGCGCCCGTTCACACTTCCCGCCCAGACCTCGTCGCCGACCTCTTTTTCGACCGGCAAACTCTCACCAGTGATCGCGGCTTGACTGACGCCGGATCGCCCTTCGACCACGCGCCCGTCCAATGGCACGCGCTCACCGGGTCGCACCTGAACCCGCTCACCAACCGATACCTTATCGGCGAGCATTTCGTGCCAGTGCCCCGGGTCATCGTCGCCGTGCGAATGCCAGACACGTGCCGTGTCGGGAACCGTATCCATGAGAGCGGATATAGCATTTCGCGCCCGGTCCAGCGACTGCGCCTCGATCAGTTCCGCGATCCCGAACAGCACTGCGACCATCGCCGCTTCGGGGTATTCGCCCGTCACCATCGCCCCGACGATAGCAAGGGTCATCAGAAAGTTGATATTGAGCGTAAAGGTCCGAAGTGCGACCCAGCCTTTACGGAACGTATCGCGTCCGCCGAGAAGTAGCGCGAAGCCGACGAGAACAAGGAGAAGCGGGTTTGTTTCGGCGTGCTCACCAGGTTTGTGCCCTGCCGCGTCCACCCAGTGCAACACCTCCGCACCCGCCGCGAAAAGTGCCGCGACGCCCATCTGAATCCAGCGCGTGCGCATCGCCCCCGCATTCGCTTCATCCGATTTGCCGTCGCGGTCAACCGGCTTCGCTTCCATACCCAGATTGTTCAACGTGTGGCGGACCGACTCCGCATTTCCGGTCGGAGTGAAGGAGACGGTAAGGACCCGGTTCAGCAGATCGAAGTCGAGTCGTTCGATACCGCTTTCGCGCTTCAATCCGTTTCGGATGATCTGCTCCTCGGTCGGACAATCCATCGCGGCGATATAAAACTTGGTTTCGGTCATAGCGTACTTCTATTGTACGCCATGACTGCGGTGTGGTTCCATCCTACTGTCCCCATTTTGCAAACTATTTTCTTTAACATACGAGACCCAGTCTCCGGAAGAGCCATAGTCCCAGATGCGTAAGCGCAACGTAGCCATAACCCAATAAAAGCGTACAAGCCCCGAGCATCAGTCCAAAACCGGCACTTTCGAACGCTGCGATCCGATTGCCTGCGCTCGTCGCGAACCCATAAACGAAGCCGCAACCGGTTTGCACGGCGACCATCGCAAGCGGCGCGATAAGCGTCAAAACAGTGTACTGCCTTTCTGTGCCACAGATGAGGGTACGTGCGAACAGAGAAAGAGTCAGCAGGTACGGAATGCCGCCGATGATCAGAGACCATATGAAAAATTGTGCGATGTCCGCAAGCGGATTTCCGCTCCTGACGAACGGCAGTAACGCGACGGGAACAGCAATCGGGGTCAGTAGTGACCAGCGATAAAAGGTAATCGTGTTCATATTCTTCCTTCTTTGTGAATCAAGCCGAGCCATTGAAAGATGCGGAGGAAACAGAAGGTAACGGCGACATAGGCATACCCGAGAATGGGCACGGCGATTGTCCCGATGACGAGCACTGCCAAACCTGCCAGTGCCCCCCACAACGTCACAATCAATATCGCGGAAACCACTCCCCAAAATTTCCAGTAAAACGGAAGCATTGCAAGCGGCAATAGTTTCCATGCCTCTTCCAAAGCCCCACCTCCCGCAGTCCGGAAAAACTCCCAGCGGGCAAAAAGCATCCAGATGTACGGAACGCCGCCGATACAGAACGCAACAAACAAACACATCGCGACAACATCAGGTGTTTGATCCGCCCAATGCGTTGTTCCATTCGCTTCCTTATTCACGACCTTGAGGAGCTGGATTCCCGCGAGTAGCGGGACGATGATCGGTGCGAATAGCGCACGGCGCAGGTAGGTTTCGGCATTCATGACAGCCTCATTTCTTTCTGAACGTGTTCATCTATAGTATGACAAGCAAAACGTGCGGTGTCAATATTTCATGAACGTGTTCAATATTAGGATTTGAGGGATTTGTTATTCGCTGGGATGGGGATGCTCTTCGTGCTCCCGGCGGGGAACCTCGACGCGCAGAAAGTCGTGCGCGACCTCGGCGTTCGGGAAGATGGTTTGCGCCTCGTTCAAAAGTGCCTCCAAACCTGCCCCGCTTTCGGCGTCGTAGCGCGGGGAGATGTGGGTGAGAATGAGTTGCCGAACGCGGGCGGCTTCCGCGACTTTAGCGGCATCGCTCGCGGTGGAATGGAAGGCGCGGTCCGCGAGGGTGCGCTCGCTTTCAGCGAAGGTCGCTTCGTGTATGAGAAGGTCGGCGTCGGTCGCCAGTTTGACCATTTCCGCGCAGAACGACGTATCTCCCGAGTAGACGACACGCCGACCCGGGCGCGGCGGTCCGACGAGGGATGCGCCATCAACCGTTCGACCATCGGGAAGTGTCACCGTCTCTCCTGCTTTTAAACGCCCGTATAAGGGACCTGCCGGGATACCGTGCGCTTTGGCTTGTTCTGCATCGAACCTTCCCGCTTGTGTTTTCTCCTGCACGGCGTAGGCGAACGCGTCACAACGATGCCGGACAGTGGCGCATTCGACGACAACCTGTGCATCCTCGAAAACGGTACCCGTGCGCACGGCGTGGAAGGAAATCGGGAAACCGAAGTGGGTTCCGGTGGAATGCAGACAGCCGCGCACATAGGTTTCCAAGGCGGGTGGTCCATAGAGTGCCACGGGGGAGGTTCCTCCCTGCGCAAGGGCACGCGACGCCAGCAACCCTACCAGGCCGAAAACATGATCGCCATGCAGATGCGAAATAAAAATCCGCGTCAGTTGGGAGAGACGCACCTGCGATGCCCGCAAACACTGGTGCTGGGTGCCCTCGCCACAATCGAACAGATACAGTTCCCCCCGCTCGGGCATAAACAGCGTCACCCCCGAAACGTTTCGTGCCCGCGTCGGCGCACCGGAACCAGTCCCTAAAAACGTTAACTGCATACTGCCTCATTATGCAACGTTTCTTTTCCCGATGCCGCAACTTTGTAAAAACATTAAAAGACTCTTGAGACTGTGAAGGAATATTGCGGTTGTGTGACGAATCTGTTAAGCCGTTGCCTATCGAGAAGCGGAACCGTTTTGCTCGGATGATGCGTCTAAGAAGAAGGAGACTCTGCGGTGTCTGGCGAAATGTAGTGAGTGCCGAAAAATGGACTTAGCAATGATTGTATCTTAGGCGATAGGGAACTTGCAAGGACTTTTTAGCGTTACTTAATAGGTTCACTCAGTTTTTTGGGTAACAGTTAATTGTTCAGGGTTTCAGGTGACAGTGACGCCGCCTTAAATGAAGAAGGCAAAGAGAATACATTATTATGTTTGTGGTAGAAACATTGGATAACGAAATTAAAAATCAAGACACGACGCTGGAAGGGTTGAATGAGTTGCGACCGGATGTCGCGACGAAGCCTGTTGCCACATTCGCCGTAGCGACGAATCCGAAACCGCCAACGCCGATTGATGATCTGGACGACGAGTCGGCATTCGCGGTCAAGGAAGAGTTCGCGTCTTACCTGCATGATCGTACCGGGTCGAGTAATACCGCTTTGCTCTCAATGGAGCAGGAGCGTAAGCTCGCACGCCAGGTTGAGCAGAACGTAAAGTGGGCACGTGAAGTTCTTGTGAACGCAAACCTGCGTCTCGTCACCTCGATTGCGAAAAAATATCAGAACCGTGGCATCGCGATGGAGGACCTGATTCAGGAAGGCACGCTCGGGCTGATCCACGCGGTAGACAAGTTCGACTATCGCCGCGGGTTCCGTTTCTCGACATACGCGACGCACTGGATTCGACAGGCACTCGGTCGCGCCGTGGAGAACCAGGGGCGAACGATCCGTCTGCCGTCGCACGCCATCGAGTCGCTTGGTAAAATCAAGCGCACACGCGAGATGTTGGCGACGAAACTAAACCGAACCCCGACGGCGATTGAGATCGCCGCCGAAGTCGGCTTACCCGTGGATAAGGTGGAGACACTCCTTGAGGCGGAAACCCCGGAGCCGATGAGCCTCGACGCACCCGCCGGTGACTCGACGACACGTCTCGGTGATTTGCTCCCGGCGGAGGACGCGACTTTGCCGTCGGCACGCGTGTTCCGACGCGCACTGCGCGAAGAGATCGGGCGAGCACTGAAACAACTCACGCCGCGTGAACGGGAAGTACTGGAGTTGCGCTACGGCTTGTCGGAGGATGCCGAAGCACCGATGACACTGGAGCAAGTGGGTAAGGAGTTACACCTGTCCCGCGAACGTGCCCGCCAGATCGAAGCCGGTGCGCTCCAAAAACTGCGCCGCTCGGAGATCGGTGGACGGTTGCGCGAAACGGTCGTCGCTTAAATCGGGTTGGATGTTCGAAACGCCACGGACTCGCATCAGGAGTCCGTGGCGTTTTTGTTTCGCATGATCGGCGAAACGCAGTATATTACCTGCGCCGCCTGAAAGACTTTTTTGCGGTGAGAAACCGCGAGTCCCAATTCGTCCGCGTCTACGCGCCTCGCTCTCGCGCGCCCGAATCCTGACGCCGAGCCGAATAGTTTCTCTTGTTCCGGGCGGGGGGCATCTTCGTCGGTGAACGTTTCGGTAAATGCGCGGACCCCGATCAAGGAAACACCCAGCGTTCGGGCTATCAGATCCGCTTTTACCTGAACCCGCTTCAACGCGGTTTCTAGCAAACGAAGTCGGACAACCTCATCATCCCCATATTGCCAGATCGTCGCAACCAGATCCGTATTCTTCTGAGTGGTGATCGCACCGATTGTGTCCGGGACTTTCGCCAGCGGAACTTTGCCGATACGAAGTGAATACGTCGCCGAGGAGGTTTTATTACCGAGCGTCCCGGTTGTCACTTCGGCTTGTATCCCGCGCAACTCGATGGACGATTCCACCACGCCTACTTCCGCGAGCGCGGCGACGAGTGCGGCAACCTCACGCGCCTTCTTTAGGGCAATGTCCCCGCTAAAAAGCGATGCCCCACGCACGACGACATACAGATCCGCGCTGGTAGCCTCGCACTCTTCCTCGGCTACAGCGGAAACAGTTATCGTATCGGGACGAATTTTAGGCAGGTCTTGATTCATTGCACCCGGTTTTAGTGTATCATGTAGCGGTTTCAATCATGTTCAATCTAACTTTTTCTCGACTGCTTGCTTTGTTTCTTGGCGCGGTGATATTTTTTGCTACTCCGCTTACCGGTTGCAACTCAGGCACGTCACTCTCGGCGTCATTGATCCCTTATGCGGAGCGAACTCGCCTCGCGGACGACGCCATAAGCCAGGCGATTGCTGCGTTCAACAAAGGCGATCAGGCGAAAGGTGACTCTTACCTTCATCGCGCCGTGATCCTGTTGACGGGTCCCCTTTCCAGCGACTTCAATGACGAAGGATTCATCCAGGTGGCGCAACGCATCGCCGCATTAGGTCGTCCGAACGATGCCATCCGCCTTTTGGAACCGCTCACCCAGGATAAACGCGTCGCGGGAGACCCGCGTCTTTGGGCAGCACTTGCTGAGGCAGCGAAGAAAGCGGCGAACACGCAACGTGCCGACGAAGCCGAAGCACGCGCCCAGCAGGAAGCCGATAAAATCGTCGCGGGCTTCGGAAGTATCCGCCCCAAAACAGCAAAGGCACAAAAGCAAGCCATACTGGCAACCTACGTCGGACAATATTATAGCGAGTTCGCGAAAAAAGACTATGTCAAGGCACTGCAAGCATATCGTCAGGCGCACCGTTTGATGCCGGACGATCTACACATCAAGAACAATCTTGGCTACATGCTCGCGGATCAAGGTAGCGGGCCGAAGGATTTCGAGGATGCCGTGAAACTTACCCGTGAAGTAGTCGAGAAAGAGCCGAGCCACCCTGTATTTCTGGATTCGTTCGGATGGGCGTTATATAAGCGTGACAGGAAAGAAGAGCGTGACCTAGAAGGGGCGCGACGCCGATTGCGTGAAGCCGTGGACCTCGCCCCCGACATCCCCGAGTGTCGTTATCATCTAGCGGTCGTGTATGAGAAGTTAGATCTGCTCCCGAACGCTTTGCGGGAAGCCAGGCGCGCCGTACTTCTGAAGCCAGAGTACAACGAGGCGGAACAACTGGTCGGGCGGCTCAAACCTTTGGTCGCCGCTCAACCCACTCCTGCCCCGTCCTCCTCACCTGCGCCGAAATCGGGGGGAACCGTTGGCACGTCGCCCTCGCCAACCGTTCCCCCCGCCCCTACCGGTAAATGACGAAACCCCCTGCCGGAACGGTGATCCGCACTGCGGAGCCGTTTCGGTTCTCGGGCGTTGCGCTCTCGTTACCGATTTGAGTGTCATCCGTGCTATAAAGGCAAATCAACGGTTTTGGGTCTGCCACATGCCGGTTGAAATCCACCGTCACCCAGACAGTGTGAGGATTTTTCTCATCGGTATTCAGCGCGCAAACGAATTCGTCGGTGTCGAGGACGCGCGACCAAGCGACAACCCCCTGGTAAGGATCGCCGATCCGTTCCGGCTCGAAAAAATCCTCCCCGTCTATCGAGATCGGGCGAATATACTGTCGTCCGCGCCGCAATGTCGCATGCTTCTTTCGGAGATCGAGGATCTGGGACAACTCCCGATAGATTCGGCTGTTCTCGTTGAAGAAATGCGCTCCGTGTGACCCGAAAGAGCCGAACGCGGCTCCATGCATACTTTCTCGCAAATAGCGATCCCCGGCTCCCGGATCCTGTGCATGACCATCGAAGCCCTGCTCCGTACCATAATAGACACAGGGAATACCAAGCGTCGTCACGTTGAAACCGAGAGCACGAATGACCCCTGCGGCAGCGTTTTCCTTGTCACCTTCGCCCCAAACCGAAGCGAACCTGCCTTTGACCGAGCGACCTACCTGATCGTGGTCGTCAAAAAATGTCACGACACGGTTTCGCCACCAGTTCGGATTTTCGGTGGCGTCCTGCTCTTTTTTCGAGTTGATGAACATCCCGAAAAATTCGCACGGCGACGCTTCGCCGCGCACAACGCCGCGCATCCGCTCCGGAATCTCATCAATGCCCAGCGCGGCGTCAAGACCGGTCTGGCCAAGCATCCAGTGCGCGTGTGCACGCCCCCCGGCGATCTCCCCGATCAGAAAGAAGTTAGGCTTTCCAATAGTTTGCGTGAACGCCTTGATCTCATTGGCGAACCAGCACGCCGGTCCCGGTCCCATATGCTTGACGGTATCAATTCGGAAGCCATCCAGGTCGGCATACGCTATCCAGTATTTGTAGACCTCGGTCAGCGCGATCAGTGCCGCGGAGGGTTCGAAGGTTGGGTTTGCATTCGTGCACGAATAATCCTCCTCAGTTTCCTCAGCGCGCTCGCCCCCGGAATAGTTGCCGAGTTTGAAGTCTTTAAACCCGAAAAAGTCACCCTCTTCGTACTCGGGCCAATTGTCCCAGTTAGACATGTATCCTTTCCGCGTGAAATTTTCCGGGGCTTGCAGTTCCCGGGGCCAGACAGCACCGTTGGTGTACTTCGTCCCCCCCAGCGTTTTAAACGGAATCTCGGGCGAACCGTCCTTGTCGCGGAATCCTTTGACGGGGAACTCCTCGCCGGTCCATTGACGGTTGTCGTCACCGTCGTAGGCGAACGCGTCACAGCAGTGATTCAAGATAATATCCAGGATTATTTTGATGCCGTGCTCGTGTGCAGTATCTACCAGCGTTCGAAAATCTGTGCGCGTCCCGAAGCGGGGCTCGACTTCGTAAAAATCCTGCGTTCCGTAGCCGTGATAGTCGTTCGTCGCGAACGGTGCTTGTTTAAGTATCGGACTCACCCAGACGGTGGTCACCCCCATCCGTTTCAGGTATCCGATCTTTTCCGTCAAACCACGCAGGGTCCCTCCGGTGAATGTGGTGCCCGATTCGCGCCATTTTTTCAATGATTTCTCGGATTTGACTGCGTTCCCCGCGTGTTTTTGCGCAAGAAACCGCGGGCGTTCTCCTTTGGAGACAGTCTGTCCGTCGTTGCCCAATACATCGTCTTCGTTGCCATCGCTAAACCGGTCTAACAGCAGGAAATAAAGGGCTTCATCTTCCCAGGCATCCGGTGAAGGCGTATAGCCGCCCATTCCCGCTCGCTCAGCGATGATGTCGTCCAGATCGACATCGCTGACAGACAATATTTTTTTAATTTCTTTCCGTATCAACTTGGTATCATTCTAAGGCAAACTCTTGATTGCCACCTGACTTTTACCCATAGACTGGCAATTTTAAGCGACCGTAATGTGAAACAAAAAAAACCGCCATTCGGTGTGAATAGCGGGGAATCATCGCGAAGAAGCTATAAGACAGGGATGCTGTTGCCCTCTATCAAAATCAACAGATTTTACCTCGCTTCCCTGCCAGACCGTGGGCTGTCGGGCGTTCCCCGTTCTTGCCAAGAATCCAGCGTTCGTCCGCAGGAAGGTGCGCGGGTTGATAGCGGGTATCCGAGGACAATCGGATCCGATCACTCTTGTTGTCCAGGCTGGCGTGAAGCGTAGCGATAGTAAATAAAAGCACATCACCCATCCGATATTCGGGCGAGGTGAGCCAGCGTCCGCCGAGCGACGCTTGGATCGCGTTCGCATCGTCGTGAAAGACACCGCTCCACTCACGAAACGAGCCGTCGTAATGCTCCCATCCCATTTTCCCGTCACGGATTTTTTGTGCGTTCGGCCCATTCTCGCAAAACGTGTCTACATCCTGG
>JACMIS010000455.1 GCA_014381035.1 Armatimonadota bacterium | reverse complement strand
TTCGTGGAAACCCGGTTATACGCTTCTTTGAACAGTTCGGCGTCCATCTCCTCCGCGAAGAAAAAGACGTAGTAGCGTTCGTCCTCGGGGTCGAAGTGGAGAACAAACTCGTGTCCGGCTTCCGGGTCGGCGGGCGCGTCAGTAACTAAAGTAAAGGGGCGGGCGGGGTAGTATTCGGGATAATCATCCATCGGTTTCGTTTGTTGTTATACCCGGTTTCGGGGGCTTCACCTACCGTATCCAATACTATCTCGCCGCGTGCGTACCGCAACAGGAGCCGGTCGCCGACGCTTTTTTTGTCACGGTGCCGCTCGCCCCCGCCATCGTGAACTTGCCGTAATTGGCGTTCGTGCCGGATGCCGAGATCGCGCCGACGTTCTTGTCGAGGAAGTTGAGGCTTCCTGTTTTTCCTTTGATCGCCCGTGCGATGGGCCAGACGGTGTTGTTTTCCACGACGACCGGCGTTTTGCCGTCCCGTCCGATGATCACGCGTGCCGTGAACCCGCCGACGTCGCCGATTCTGAGTTTCAGATCGTTTCCCGCAATCGAGTGCGTGACCGAAGCGAAAGTGAACGGCATTTCCGGCGCGTTGCCCGGACCGCCCTGGGCGAAGACAACGCGCGTGAGTCGTTGCAATGCCGGTCGCTGCGCCGGTGTCGCGCGTTCGTCCAGAAAAGCAGCCCCGCCTTTGGGACCGTCCGCGCCCGCGATCACCAGCCCGGAAAGGTCCACACCGTCCCATGAGGCTTTTTCCAAACGGTAGGCAAACACAGCGTGACAGTAATGGTTCGGCGACGGCGGTTCGCCGAAGTTACAACTACACGGTACCGAGCAGGTGCACGCTTCGAGTAACGTCCCGCTTGCCGTCCATTGCCCTTTTGCCGGGACGACCGGAGGGGCGGCTTCGGTCTGGGGCACGAAAGCCGTCGCCACGAGGAGGGATAAGCACAAAGGCGCGATTCGTTTCATAGTAGCCTATGTACTCATCCCTCCTCGCGGTGGTTCCCATGACACTCCCGATGTGACTGTCTATGGAATCCGTTCCGGTCGGAAGAACTCCGCGTGGCATCCGTTGTCGTCGTACCATCCTGCGGGGGTGAACGGCACCCCTTTGTTATCGTAGATGCGGAACGGATCGCGCTTCCTGTCGGTGTCCGCGTTGGCGGTCCGTCCCACGGGGAGCCATTTCACATGACCGTCCCCGTACAGGAAATTCATTCCCTGATTGTGAACCCACGCGGTCACTTTCGAGAACGAGAAAAAGGCACTACGCTGACCGTTTGTTCCGGTGTTGCACCCGGCTTTCGGTGCCTCGTAGACACAGGGCTGGTCGCCTTGCAGACACCGGAGGTACGGGTTCACGCCGACAATCCCACTCGCGGATATTTTCCCGAACCCTTCCCACGCCACCGGGACACTCGCCGGTGCCTGCATCACCGACTCTGGCAACGCGTGCATGTAACCGTTGTAAGCGACCGTAAATCCGTACACGCTTTTGCCGGGCTTTACGGTGCTTACCGGAATCGGGGTCTTCGTGTCGTCCTGCGGCGACGACGGACAGGAATAAATCTCCCAGCTTTTCACATACGAATCCAGCGAGTTGGGCCAGTACGTCTTCTGATAGTTCTCGTCCGTCGCCGACATCGCGGTGGACCACCCGGCGGGAGCGAAGCGGTATTCGGCGGTATGCCACGCGGCACCATCGTACCAGTACGCCAGCGGATAGGTCTCGTCGTAGTCCTGCACGTATTGCATCAACGACGTGCCGTTTTGTTTCAAGTTAGAAAGGCAGGAAGTTTGCCGCGCCTTCTCGCGGGCAGATGCGAATACCGGGAAAAGTATCGCCGCGAGGATCGCGATTATAGCAATCACCACGAGTAGCTCGATTAGAGTGAATCCACGGGAAACAAATTGAAGGAAAGGAAAATTAGGATGAGGCTTCCCGCCCTGTCGCGAGTCGAGTTGCCGAATCTCACCATGTGTCATCTATCAGTACCTCCGTATGCACGATTGCGCATAGTATACCCGGCTACCCTTAAACCATCCTTAAATCGGCTCCGTCGGAAGTAGCATTTCGTTGTTCAATATTCCACAGGACCCGTCGGCTCAAGAGCGATCTGTACGGCGTCCTCCAAAGACAGAGTCCGTCCTGCGTCCCAGGTTTCGGTAAACGTTTCGTCCGGTATGACCTGGGATCGTGCCGCTTGCTTATATGTTTCGTACTGATCACGCTCCAACGCCCATAGAGGGTTATTCAGCACTTCCCGTGCGGTTTCGGAAGCCCCCCAGAGTCGGGCGGCTCTCAATGGGTCGCCGCCTTTTGCCGCGATATAGCATGCCACTCCTTCCACAGAATAGATCATGTTCAGACGGTCCCCGACTTTCTGAAGAATAGACAACGCTTCCGAGAATAGGATATACGCGGAGTCAATGTTTCCGACATTCAGGTCCAGAAAGCCGATGCTGTTCAATAGCGTTGCCACATGCCGCTGGTCTCCCAGTACACGGGTTAAAGCCATGCTGGCTTCGTATCGTGTACGCGCATTCGCGGAGTCCCCTTCACGGCAGGAAAGGTTGCCGAGATTGTGCAGGGTATACGCCGCCATCCGCTTATCGCCGAGTTGTTGCGCGATAGCGAGGCACTCCTCCTGCAACGCCCGTGCCTGTACATAGTCGCCTTTCGCATCGGCGATATTGCCCAGACTTCCGAGCGCGCTGGCGACATTCCAGAGTTTCCCCAGCCCGCGATGAATCATCAGCGATTCATGATAAAGATCCCACGCCGTATCGTAACTCCCCTCACGATACGCGACATTGCCAAGATTATGGAGAGCGGAACCGATGCCGCCCGCGTTGCCGGTCTTTCTTTCCAGTCGGAGATTATTCTGGAAAAATGCCCCCGCTCCCGCTAGATCCGACAGGGCGTAGGCGATCCCTCCCGCTCCGCTGAACGCCTTCGAGAGCGCTTGAGGTGACACATCGCTCTCATCGGCGGGAATCACTAGGTTCATCCACTGCGCCCCCTCGCGTGCATGTCCGCGTGTCCACCAGAATCGTGCGAGCGCACTGGCTAATCGCAACCCGTTCTCATCACCCCGAAGATCACTTCGCCGCCGCCCGAGGACGGATCGAAAATTATCATGGTCGGCTTCCAACCGGTCGAACCACAGGGATTGCTCAGGACCCAGAAGACTTTCTATTACCGCTTCTGCCCGCGCGACGAAATAGTCCGTGTGATAGCGTCCCAGTTTTTCGTTTTCATTCGTGTCCAACAGACCGGCGGCGAATTCGCGTAGTGGTTCCGGCAGGCGCAGACGCATCTCCTCGCCCTCGCCAATCGGCACCGCTTCCGCCAAGAGCAGGGAGGCGTCGCGCAGACGTGTCAGGCATTCCATGATCCGTCCGGCAAATGCCGCGTCGCCCGCACTGCAGATGGATTCCGCCGCTTCCACACTCCAGTTGCCGCGAAATATAGACAGGCGGGAGAACAGAAGACGCTCGTCGGGCGGCAGAAGGTCGTAGCTCCATTCGGCGACCGCACGCAGGCTGCGATGGCGTGCGGGCAGGTCGGGGTGCCGACTTTCCAGAAGCGCGAAGCCGTCCTTTAACCGGTCCAGCATCTGGGAGGGGGTGAATAGTTTCGCCCGCGCCGCCACCAGTTCGATTGCCAGCGGGACACCGTCGAGACGGGCGCAGAGTGCGGCGACCGCGACCGCGTTTCGCGACGTGACCCGGAAATCCACGCGCCGGGTCTGCACCCGGTCTACGAACAGTTGGACCGCGGCATAGCGCAATACTTCCTCGGGCGATTGTTGCGACGGGGGCGGGACGGGAAGCGGGAGCACCGGAAACTCCCGTTCCTGTTCGATCCCTAACGGCTGCCGGGACGTAATGAGCAGGCGCAGAGCGGGGACATTGTCGCGGAGGGTGCGAACCATTGCCGCGCCGCCTACGCTGTCGAACGGTCCCCGCCCGAGCAACTGTTCGAGGTTGTCAAGCACCAAAAGGCACGGACCCGGTGCGGTAGCGACCCGTCCCACGATTTGCGAAAGGGGTTCGGCGGTCCCGGCATTGGAAAGACACAGCGTATCACGGACCACGTCCAGAAGGCGTTCCGGCTCCCGCAGATCCGCGAGGGGCGCGAAGAAGATGCCCCCGGTAAAATGGTCCCGGTGGCGATCTGCCGTTTCCTGAGAGAGTCGTGTTTTTCCGACGCCTCCCATTCCGGTCAGTGTTACCACACCCGCCTCTTCCTCCACAAACAGTTCCCGGATACGCATGACTTCGTCCGCTCTGCCGAAGAACCGGGTGAACCGGAGTGGCACACCGCCGCGCCGCTGTTCGCGTGATGATGGGGCGGAAATGACACCCCCGCTTTTCACCGCCTCTACCTCTTTTTCCGGGAGGCGTGGCGTTTGAGGAACCGAGTCCCGCGATGTCTCTTTCGGAGTAGCGGGGCGTCCGATGAGGGCGTGAACGTGCGCCAGTAAACGGCGTGACTCCTCGTCGAACGGGCCCGCCTGTACCGCCCGGTGTGCATACTCCAGAGCACGGTCGAGGTTGCCGCTCTGGATCAAGAGTGTCGTCAGACGATGGAGCATTTGTAGCCGGGCATCGGCAAGCCGCTCGCGCTCCGCTAGAACCCAGTCCTCGTAGAAACCGGGCAAAAGTTCGCCCGTATACAAGCGTTCGGCTTGCTCCAGAAGATCAATCGCCTCGGCGTCGGTCGCGGCACGTGCCGCCGCCTCGCGTACCTGGATGAAGGCGTGTACGTCTGTGGTGAAAGCATCGGGTTGCAGACGCACGGTGGAGCGGTCCGCGATCAGGAACGCTCCCACTGGCGACGCGCCCGGAGTCGTGGCAGGCTCGAACTGGGATCGGAGCGAGTTCAAGGCGACACTCAGGCTACCTCGCGCTTTGTCCAGAGCACGGTCGGGCCAGAACTGTTCGAGCAGTACTTCACGGGGATGGGATCGTCCCCGGTAGAAGGCAAGGTATGCCAGCAACCCGCCCGTTTTTTGTGTCGGGAAGCGTTCGATGACTTGTTCGCCCTGGAAGGCACTCAGACCGCCCAGGAGTCGGATGTACCACGGTTCGGTCATGCGTTTTCTTTATCGGGTATCTTTAATCGCGCCGTGGGGTAGAATGGCGTGGACGCCGCGAACGCCGTTGACGATCTGGGTGATACGCAGGTCCACCGTAAGCGAAGCGATGGCGAGTGCTTCCTGTCGTCCGTAGCCGTATTGCTCCTGCATCAGGTCGAGCATCTCTTCGAGGGCGAGGTACGTGGCTTCGTTCAAGTCCTCATGCAATCCCAAAGTCAGCCACCCCGCCGGGGTATTCGCCCGTGGATATCGGATCGGCATGTCGTCGTGCAAGGAGAAGGTGATTTCGACGCGTTCCATCGGGCACTCAATCGCGGTAACGCTAACCTCGCCGTCGCCCTGTGCCGCGTGTCCGTCCCCGATACAGAATAGACCGCCGGAGACTTCAACGGGGAGGTACAGCACGCTACCAGATACCAGTTCCTTGCAGTCCAGATTGCCCCCGGTACGTCGCGGCGGTGAGGTGGGTAACATCCCCGGCTCATTGGTCGGCATGCCCATCACCCCGAGAAAGGGGCGCAAAGCGAGGGTGTGACCGAACTGGCTCCTCCCGGTAAGGGTATCTGGGTCCAGCACCCAGGAAAGCAGGTATTCGTCGGCGTCCGCCAAGCCCAAACGCTCATTGACCGGGTGCGCCCACGCCCCCGCGACGGTCCAGCCCCATGTCCCGGTACGGATCGCGCCGATATGTACCCCGAGCGTCATTCCCGGCTCCGCGCCGCGGATCGCTATCGGGCCGCACATCGCGTGACCGTTGTCGCGTATCAGATCGCGCGGCTCGAACCTGGCACCGTCGCCATTCAGATGCCACCCCGCATCCAGCGTCTGGTAGATGACCGTATCGCCGGGGTCAACGGACAGAAAAGGAGAATCATCGCACGAGAATATGCCCGTTAATGTCTCACGCCCGGGCTCAACATGATGGATCGCCATAAGAGAATACTTTCTCGACGATTATACCGGATTTTGTGTTTCCAAAGGTGACAAACATAAAGGGCAGACACCCGATGGTCGGAAGCCTGCCCTGATAAGTTGCTGGTTAATTTAGTTTTATGGGTCGCTATGAAATTGTCAGTATTCGGTTTTGCTCGCTATTTGGTTATCGCTATGCTGTTGTACGTATTCGGTTGTTTGGTGATCTCATCGATTGGCGGTTTTCACTGTCCTCACCGCTCACACTCCAGTTATGCCCCTTTTGACGCTGCATTAAACCATTAGGCAGAGAGTCACGGATATTTTTCTTTTGAACTGTTCGTGTTGTGGCAATCTTCATGAAAGCACGTTGTGACATGCATGCACCAGGGACGGGTCAGGGGGCGCGATAGGAAGCCTTTTGCCTTGCTACGAACAGATGTTTGTGGTACAATTAGTGTGCTAATTTCAGCGAAATTGTGTCAACAAGTCCCAATTCCGCACAACACGCAAGGAGCTTTTATCCCCGAATGGCAAAGAAAACAAAAGTCATCGAACCTGCCGAACTTCCCGAAGGGCATGTCGTCCAGCAGTTCGATGAGAACGGCGATCCCGTCACACTGAACGTCGTCAAGATCGAGCAGGTCTACGACGCCGACAACCTGTCCGTCCTCAAGGGATTGGAAGCGGTCCGCCTACGCCCCGGTATGTATATCGGCGACGTCGGCACGCGCGGTTTGCACCACCTGTTCAAGGAAGTCGTTGATAACTCCGTAGACGAAGTGCTTGCCGGTCACTGCACCGAGATTGATGTCGTTCTGGGCGAGGATTACACGCTGTCAGTCACCGACAACGGGCGCGGTATTCCCGTGGACATCAATACCGACTCCGGCAAGACCGGCGTCGAACTGGTGCTGACCGAACTGCACGCGGGCGGCAAGTTCGGCGACGGTGGCTACAAGGTGTCGGGCGGTCTGCACGGCGTCGGTGCGTCGTGTGTGAACGCGCTTTCCGACTTTCTCGAATGCACGGTGCGGCGCGACGGCAAGGTCCACCGGATGCGCTTCGAGCGCGGCGTTCCGGTCACAAAATTAGAGGTGATCGGCAACTCGCGCCCGGACGAGCACGGGACGCAGATGGTCTGGCTCGCGGACAAGTCGATGTTCACCCCCGCGCTGACCGAGGAAGGCAACCTGGCGTATGACGGCGAGTTGATCCTGCGCCGCATCCGCGAACTGGCGTACCTGAACAAAGAGTGCCGGTTCACGTTCCACGACAAGCTCAACGGCAAAGAGCCGGAGATCATGCACTACAAGCGCGGCATCGCTGAGTACGTCGGGCACCTGAACGAGAACAAGGATTCGCTGCACCCGAAGGTGATCTACTTCTCGCGCGAGAAGGAAACGACGCAGGTCGAGGTCGCGCTTCAGTACAACAAGGGCTACGTCGAGTCGGTGTTCTGCTTCGCGAACAATATCCCGAACCCGGACGGCGGCACGCACCTTTCCGGTTTCAAGACCGCATTGACCCGTGTGGTGAACTCCTACGCTCGCAAGAACGGTTTCATCAAGGAGAAGGACCCGAACTTCACCGGCGACGACGTGCGCGAAGGGATCACGGCAGTGATCGCGGTGCGCCTGCACAACCCGATGTTCAACTCGCAGGATAAAGTGAAGTTGATGAATGTCGAGGTGGACGGTCTGGTGAACTCGGCGGTCGGTGACGGTCTGGCGCAGTTCCTGGAAGAGAACCCGCTCGTGGCGAAGATCGTCATGGAGAAGGCGTCCACCGCCGCCCGTGCGCGGGAAGCCGCCCGCCGCGCCGCCGATCTGGTCAAGCGGCAGTCGGTGCTGGAATCGTCGAACCTGCCCGGCAAGTTGGCCGACTGCATGGAGCGCGACCCGAAAAAGAGCGAATTGTATATCGTCGAAGGGGATTCGGCAGGCGGTTCGGCCAAGCAGGGGCGCGACCGGCGGACGCAGGCGGTTCTGCCAC
>JACMIS010000454.1 GCA_014381035.1 Armatimonadota bacterium | reverse complement strand
GTCCTTCCCACGCTTGTAGGACGCAGGTTTGCACGGAGTGGACGGATCCCCCGCAGTCAATGAAAGACTTTTGCACGTGGCCGACTTCGGTGATGTGAAACGATACCGGGACCGGGTTCTGCCCTGGCAACATCAATCGGAACTGTTTCTCGCGATTCGCCTCTAGCAGGGTTTGTAATTCGTTGATGGTCATTTTATTTGCTCCCTGTATATTTAACCTTGACGCGATACATTTCGCCATAAAGCGAAATGATTTTTTTGTTTGCCTAACTGTGAGAAACTTAATGATAATTTAACATTCCCTTAATACTTCCATCATTCTAAAACTATATAATCGATTTCATCGGAGTTTGAACGTGTCGCCATAGGACACGGGCTAACCGCTATTTTAACTGTGTCGGAGATGCTTTTTAGAACGCTCCACGCAACCTGATTTGGATTGAAAAATCCTGGAGAATAAACCGAATGATGAAGCGCACCCCCCGTGCTTTTACCCTGATTGAACTGCTCGTTGTTATAGCAATTATCGCCATTCTCGCCGCGATCCTTTTTCCCGTTTTTGCCCAAGCGCGTGACAAAGCACGACAAGCCTCTTGCCTTTCGAATGAGAAGCAAATCGGACTTGGATTCATGCAATATGTCCAAGACTACGATGAGACATTTCCGACCGCCTACCAATATAAAGCGAACGTATGGGGCACAGGTGGTTTGCTCGGAAATGGCACGAACGGCGGGTCGTCCGGCGGCTATACACACTGGTCGCTGTACATCTGGCCGTATGTGAAAAGTGAGCAAGTTTTTCGGTGCCCCTCGGATAAGACGCCAAAGGGCGGACTTACCCCCGATAACCCACCCTGTAGCCCCTGGACGGACGCCTCGCAACCTAACTGTGAATCACAAGTTCCTCTTTTGTCGTATGTTCCCAATGGGACGATCATCTCACGATTTCGTGGTCCCGAGGATGCGGCGAAAGTCGTACCGCTGTCGCTCGTTGACGAGAGTGCTGGAACCATTATGATGGCGGAGTTCACCGACCATGAGACTTGCATCACGGAAAGTTCACAGCAACAGTTGGACGCGGGAATCGCGAAGAACAAATCGCATCGACCCGCGAATGCCTTCATGACCGCCGCGAGCAAACAGTTCGCCAGCCAGACCACAGCGGAAGTAAACGGACCGATCTATGCCGTTACAAAAGCGGCGGCAGAGGGACCTGACGGTTGGGGCGGTCCTTCGGACGACGGGAAAAAACTCGACCCGGCCGGTTGCCGTACCAAGATCCCTCACACAGGCGGTTTGCACATCAAGTGGGTCGAACCGGCGCGTCACAGCAGCGGATCGAACTACATTTTCGCGGACGGTCACGCTAAGTGGCACAAGTTCGAACAAACCATCAACCCGAACAACTTCCTTTGGGGCAAGCGGTTCCACCCCGGTGCAAACCAGCAGATTCTTGACTTGGCGTCCGGTCAACCCGTCAAGTAGTACGTCGTTAACTTGATCGAATGAAACGGGCGCGGTTCATTGCTGAACCGCGCCCGTTTTTATTTTCGTTTTGATTAAAACTTAACCTTTCCTTAACCTTTAACAGTTCGGAAAATGTCATAATATCGCAAACCACCGAATGAAGAAGGCGAGGCGGGGGCGTAGAAATATATCCGGTACGACGCGCGAAACCGTGGGAAACACGGCGGTACCAGTGATAAAATATCAACGCTTCTAAAATTATAGAAGTGAAATCCGGCGAAGACGAAATCCAGGTCGCGGAACTTACCGCGATATTCAAAGCATTAGGCGATAAAACGCGGCTACGCATTTTCGAGTTTCTGCGGGCGTGTCACGGTTCGGTGTCGGTGGATGAGAACGGGGATGTCCGGCGCACGGATGGTCCGACGGTTGGAGAGGTGTGTTGCCATTTGACCGGCGACGATAAAATCTCCTCGGTCGTTTCTTTCCACCTGAAGGAGTTGCGGCAGGCGGGATTGATCGAGATGGACCGGCGCGGGCGCCATATCGTGTGCGCGATCAATCCGCGGGTCCTCGAACGCATGACCGAGTACTTGACTACCGCACCGACCGGGGAGGCATGTGGGTGTCCCCCTGAAATGACTGCCGTATGATCTGTCTCGTTTCGCCGTGACATGAAAAATCGGAGGCGAAACAATGACACCCGTGCCCACCGCGCCCCAGAGTGCGAACACGTTTGTGCCACGTAGCAGTTTGATCGGTTGCCCGACGCTGGATATTCATCACCTGATCGCCGGGCGGCATTTTAGCCCGGGAAATGATTTGCTCTGGGCATGGGGGGAACCGACACACACGGCGGTGCGGCTTCTGGTTTCCACACAGTGCCTTACCGTTTTTTACCAAACCGAGTCCGGCGATGTCGGGCGACAGTGTATCGCGCTGGAGTACGTCCCCGCACAGTTCGGCGGGATGCGCCCCCTACTGGTATGCTCCGTTTGTAACCACGCCTTCTATCGCCTTTATTTGCGCAACGGACAGTTCGCCTGTCAAAAGTGCCAGCGACTCAAGCACACCTATAGCGAACCGCCCGAGGAACGCGATCTGTTGAAGCAGCGCGCCCTCGGTCATGTGCTAACATCGGATGTCGGCGCACGCTTTCGATCGCTACTCAATATGACATCGTTCCAGCAACTCGCCCCCTCTTGCTCCGATGCTGTTGCCGAAGCCACGGCGGTCGCTACGGATGTTCATTTGACAGACGGTTTACGCATCCGGAATGCCCACCCGAATACGGCAAAGATGATCAATCCGGCGAAGCAGGGCAACGCAGGGCGTCCCCGTATCCCACTTTCCGAAGTGCCCTGCACTTGCGGACGCGGTTCCGGTTTGAAAGATCATCTGGCGCAGTGCAAGCGGGCGCAAGCGATTCGCCGCCGTGTGAGCAAAGGGCAGGCTCTCGATAGTTAGCGCAGAGTAGTGAACGGTTTACACCCTCTCGCGACGGGTTCACGGTATACTGAGCGCATTATGACACTGCTACGCCGCCCTGTCACCGCGCTCTGTGCCGCGACGTTGACTGCGCTTTCCCTTATTACCATCTCTTTGTCCGCTTTTGCCGCCCCGCAACAATCCGTGATGCTTTCCCGCAACGGCGATATTACCGCACGGCGCGGGGAGAGCGAAACGCTGTTCGCG
Organism: Armatimonadota bacterium; assembly: GCA_014381035.1. The sequence continues at coordinate 275 of JACMIS010000454.1, read as the reverse complement.
GTTCGCGCCGCGATCTTCGAGCCGGGTTGGGCGTTACGCGCCGCCACGCTCGATACTGTCACGGGCACGATGCGGATTTCCGCCGCGACCGCTGGTAGCAAGATCGACGTGAAACAGACGGTGGAAGCGACCGGGAAAACGCTACGCGTTTCGGTCGCGTTCACCGCCGATAAAGACACCCCGGTCAACTCCACACACATTTCCGTGAACGTGCCGGTCGGGAGTTACGTGGGCGGGGAAGCGGTCTGGAAGGCCCCCGACGGCACGAAAACGTT
>JACMIS010000453.1 GCA_014381035.1 Armatimonadota bacterium | reverse complement strand
TCCATCATCGGGATGGATGTGGAGGCGATACTGCAACGTTTCAAAACGCAGTTGCCCCAATACCGTGCCCGCGTCGCGGAGGGGGCAGGCGTCATAAACGCCGTTTTAGCGGAAGTCGATGAGAACACCGGCAAGGCGCAAAGTATCATGCGCGTTTCCCGGCAGGCATAAACCAATCAGAGCCAACTATGAAAAATCAAACCAGTAATTTCTTCAAACTATTCGCCGTCGTCGCGCTTGCCGCAGTGACGGTCGGTGTTGCTACGGTAGCCGGAGCGCGGCAGGCTGTCTTCTCCGTACCGCTTTATCGGGGTGTTCAGGATAGTCTGGATCTCGGTTCCTGGGGGAGTGGTTCCGCGCAGGAAGTGGATAAGCCGGTTCTGGTTGGCTCACGGGCGATACGCATCACTACGCAGGGCTTGTATCAGGGCGGACGACTGACGTTCCGCCAACCGGTAGACCTCGCGCCGGCATTCGCGAACCCCAAAACGTATGTGCGCATGCAAGCGCGTTTCGATACCAGCCAGGTCGGCTCCGTCGGGAGGATGGGACCCGGCGGTGGCGGTCCTCCCGAGGGCTTCGGCGGTGCGGGTGGCTTCGGCGGCGTGGAAACGGCGCGCTTCGCCGCCTCGCCGTTCGACCGGATGCGGTTTGTTTTGACGATGGCGGATGGGACGCAGTATGAAATGATCCGCCCGGTCGTCGTTCCCCCGAGTGAAGATCCGGATTCGTATGTCCCGCTTTCGTTCCCGATCAAAGCGATCCTGAAAAAGGGCGACGGTACCACGGCGGCTGTTCCGGCGGGCGAGGGCGCGAAAGTCAAGGAAATCGCCATCTTCGGCGATAAATATCAGCAGTTTATTATCGGCGAGATCGAAGTCGTCACCGACGATACCGAAATCAGCGCGGCATCGCTGGAAGAGCCCATCGTTTACACTGAAGACTCGATCACGTTCAGTGGTTCGGCGGAAGGTGGGGCATCCACCCTGCGGTATTCCTGGGATTTCGACAGCAGCGACGGCATCCAGGAGGACGCTATCGGGCGCACGATCTCCCATGTGTTCAAATCGGCTGGCAAGCGCACCGTGACACTGACCGTCTCGGATGAGGATGGCATCAAGCAGTCCGACCAGAAAAGCGTCTCGTTCGACGTGCTTAGCGACAAGTAAACACGCCCCCGACCGTGACACTTCCTTCGCCGCCGCAACAGAAAGCCCCGTCCAACCCGCTTTCTGTTGCGGCGGCGTTGCTTTTGGGAATGCGACCCCGGCAACTCCCGAAAAACGCCCTCCTCTTCGCGGGATTGTTGTTCACGCTCGACAAACACCCGTCGCTCGCGGATGCGTTGAAGGTGTTCTACGCCTTTTTGCTATTCTGTGTTCTATCCGGCTGTGTGTATCTGCTCAATGACGCGATAGACGCGCCCGCAGACCGCCTCCACCCCAAAAAGCGGAACCGCCCGATCGCCTCGGGACGATTGCCGGTCAATGTCGCATTGGCGTTCGTCGCCGTCGCCGTGCCCGCCGCGCTCACGCTGGCGTGGCTGAACTTTTCGGCAGATTTTTTCTGGTCCGCCGTCGCCTACTTCGCGCTCACCGTCGCCTACACGTTCGGCTTGAAGCATCTGGTGATCGTGGATGTCATGGCGGTCGCGGCGGGGTTCGTGTTGCGGGCGGTCGCCGGGACTACGGTGATCACGGTCCCGTCCTCGCAGTGGCTCTTGATCTGCACCGGTCTCCTCGCGCTGTTTATCGCCATCGCCAAGCGTCGTAGCGAGTACACGCAGGCACAGGAGATCGCGCTGTCGAACGGCGGCACGGTCGGCGAAACGCGCAAGATTCTCGCTTTCTATGCCTTGCCACTGCTGGATCAGATGCTGACGATTGTCGCGACGTCGTGCCTGATCGCCTATTTTCTGTACGCCTTCCAGTCCGAGACCGGACAAAATCACCCGTATCTGCTGGCAACGACGCCGTTTGTTCTGTACGGTCTGTTCCGCTACCTGTATCTGCTCCATGTCGAGAACAAAGGGGACGCTCCCGAGGAGATCCTGCTCAAAGACCGCCCGATGCTGGTAAACGTCCTGCTCTGGGTCGCCGCCGTCGTTGTCGCGGTGGTGTGGGGTTAGCAGATCTGTCTGTCGAATCCGTCTACGGCATAACTCAGAGCATACCGGCATTTACGTGACCGCTACGTTCGCTCCCGCCCGCAACATTCCATCATCCCAAGATGCCGCCTTGCAAAACATACTATTGCCATGTTACTATTAGTAACATAGGAGATATTATAATGTCACTTGATCCCATTCTGCTCATCGGCGGTTCCGGCGTCATCGGTCGCTCGACGGCACGATTTCTACGCGCCGTTCACCCCGATGTGCCGCTCCTGATCGGCGGGCGTGATCTCGCTAAAGCCAAGGAAGTCGCAACCGAGATCGGCGGTGCAGAAGGCGTGGTGCTCGACTTGGCCGCCGATGACCTTGGCATTGGCGAGCACCCGGTCAGTGCCGTCGCCGTCTTTCCGAAGGACGACAGGATCGCCGTGCTTCGTTTCGCCCAGACACACGGCGTGCCGCACATCAGCATCTCTGGAGGCATCACGGAGATCGGGGCCGAAGTGGCCGCCTACATGCACAAGCCGGATGCCGCGGCTGTCGTTCTCGGCGCCGAATGGCTCGTCGGCGCGACGACGGTC
>JACMIS010000452.1 GCA_014381035.1 Armatimonadota bacterium | reverse complement strand
TGAGGGAGTGCTCCTCCGCAAGATCAAAAGCGCGGAGCGACCCGAGGCATTAACGGTGGACGAAGACGGTAACCTGTATGTTATTTACGACAGCGAGATCAAAATATTAGAAGCGAAACCGATGGTTGCCAAAACGGGATCGCCATCTCCGGGGGCTTCCGCGAGACCGAAAGCGTCCGCGACACCATAGATTCAGGCATCAGGAAAAGGAAGCGACAAGAAAAGTGGCGGCAGGAACCATCGGTAAATATGAACGTCTGGATGTGCTGGGACACGGCACTTCCGGCGTCGTTTATCTCGCGTGGGACACCCTGCTCCGCCGCCAGGTCGCGCTGAAGGAGATCCGCGCCGACGGTCCGGAGACGGAACGGCTTTTAGACGAAGCGCGGGTTCTAGACCGACTGCGCCACCCGCACATTGTCCGGATTCACTCCGTGGATGTCGCGCCCGGCAACGTAATCCTGCTCGATATGGAGTTGGTGCGAGGGCGTAATCTCGCCTCGCTTCTGAAGGAACGAACCGGGGAACCGTTGCCAGAGAAGGAGGCGGCACGAATCGCCGTTTCGGTACTGGACGCGCTCGGTTACGCGCACGAGCGTCGTATCATCCACCGCGATGTGAAGCCCGCCAACATCCTTCTCGGCGATGACGGCGTGGTTAAACTCACGGATTTCGGATTGGCGGAAGCACTCGGCACCGGTTCGGTGGCGGGCGGCGGCGGAACCTATCCGTATATGGCACCGGAGGATTTTTCCGAGGACGCATCAAGCGACCGACGCTCGGACCTCTGGGCGGTCGGCGTTCTATTGTACGAGATGCTTACCGGTCGGCGTCCGTTCACGGTGCAACGCATCAAAGACCCGTTTGCATGGAAACGGGCGGTGGAGCAGGACGAGCCACCCGCGGCGACCGAAGTCAATCCCGCGCTAACGTCAGAGTGGAACCCTGTGCTGTCTCGCGCATTGGCGAAAGATAAAGAGGCGCGATTCGGTTCTGCGCAAGAGTTTATGGACTCCATTATCAGCGTCGCCCAGTTGGCTCCCGCTTCCTCGCAACCGCTCGTTAATCAACAAGAAAATCAAACCGGTCCTCCGATTATCGGTCCTCCCTCCCTCGGCAAAGACTTGAGGCAACGAACCGCACAAATGCCGGTTTTCGCACCGCCGATTCCGGGGGCAAACAGCGGTGCGTTCGTGTTCACTTCCACGGGCGAGATCGTTTACACCCTTGATGAACTGCTTCGCATCGCCGCCCGCAACTGGGACGAATCACGCCGTGCGCTTTTGGACGGTCGTATTGAAGGCTTTTTGCGCGGTATTGGCGAAGTATATGTCGGCGATCTCGCGGGCGACCTTTTCCGGCGCGGGCATCAGGGGGAGTCGGCGGACCGCTTATTGAAAGAGTTTCTGGACCGGGCGCAGGGCGATGATCCCGCGCCACGCCCGAAGCAGGCGGAGACCGAATCAGGGACTGTGGTCGCGCCGCGCTTTTTCGCGCCACGCACTGCGCCCGTGGAGCGAAAACGCGAGCAGGAAGCGGATTTGACGTCCCGTAATTCAGCTCCTTCCGAACAAGAGCGTGTTCCGGACGAGGCGAAGCGCACGAATAAGACCGATTCTGCGGTTCGCTGGTGGTACTGGCCCGCACTGGCATTATCGGTCTCACCCACGGGTGCCGCCGTACTTTCTACGATGCAACCCGGAGTGCGGAGTAATGCCGATCCCATGATGCTACTTTTAGTGTCGGGTGCGGCGGCTGGTGTGCTATCTGCGATGCTTTTGCTGATCGCGGTCGGCACCCGGATGTCGTGGCTGGCACGACTCCTGCCGGTCATTCCGATCAGCATCGGCGGGCTTTGCATCGGCGGGATGTTCGCCAACATCAATGCGCGGGGTTTTCAGGTCGCGGGTTTGGACGCTGTCCTGCTCGCACTCCCGCTGGCGTTTCTGATACTGCAGGCGGTGACTGCCCGTGTTTTATGGCGGCTATGGTTAGCCGTTCTTATTGCGGGCGGGGCACTTGCGATAGGCTTCTTTGCCGCCGTCCGTTGATCGTTTCGCGGCAGTGCTGCCTGTATCGCAATGATGAAGGAAAACTATGACACCACGTAAATATATCGGTTGGGGCTTACTTGCTCTACTTGTACTGGGAATCGGCAATTTTGCTATCGGCAATATCCAGACCCGAGGTTCGCTGGGCAAGGTCGCGCAGGGTGGAACGCAGGCAGATGCCGGGGTGCGCGAGCTCATGGCGCGAAATGTCCTCTTCGACGCGCTTCAGGGCGGTGCGCCACCGAAGACGCGACTTGCGGCGATTGGTTCGCTTACCGAGATGGCGAAGACTGGGAAGGACCCGGCGGCATTCAAGCAGATGTTGCAGATGCTGAAAGACCCGGACACCGAATCCATGCAAGAGAAGACGCACCCGGTGCGGGACGCGGCGAAGGCGGCGGTCGCATCGGTGGGAACGCTGTATCCCGACCTGCTTCTGGATGCCGCGAAGGACGCAGACGGTGGGATCCGCGACCAATCGCGCGAGGCTCTCAAAGTCATCGGCGCGAAGATGCAGACCGAGATGGCTGCCCGCCTCGGCGATAGTGCCCTGCGTGCGCCACTCGGGGATATTCTGGCGGGGATCGGTGCCGGTACTGTCGGACTCGTGACACCATACCTTGCTCCCGCCGAACTCGACAAACTGAAGGAAAAGCCCGATGATCTGGCGGCGGCGAAACTGCAACTGATCGAGATCATGGGCAAATACAAAGTCCGGGAAGCCGCCGAAGCAGTACTGCCGTTTGAAAAAGACCCGGACCCGAATGTGCAGCGCGCGGTGCTGACTTCGCTTGCCAACATCGCCGACCCTGTGGGCGAACCGGTTCTTCGCGCCGCGCTGATAAATCCGGAAACAGACGCTTCTGCCCGCGCCGCCGCCGCCGTGACCCTCGGGGCGTTTGGCACGACGGACGCAAATAATGCGATGGTGACGGCACTGTCCGACTTCGACCTCGCGGTTGCCGATGCCGCCGCGTCGGGGCTGGCGCGTGCCGCAGCAACGAACGACGCGACCGCACGCATCGCGATCTCACGCGGTCTCGCCTCACCGGATGCATCGATCCGTGCGCGTGCGGTTTTTGCCACCTCGGGAATGACAAAAACCGATCTTGCCGCCACGGCGATTTCCGATCCCGATGCCGGGGTACGCGCCGCCGCCGCGACGGCAATCGGCGATATTCTGGCAAAACCGAGCACCACGCCGCGCTCCGACGCCGACATTTCGCCGCTCGTCGCGGCACTGCGTGATAAGAACGGTGCCGTCGCGGAAGCGGCGCAACGCGCTCTGGTAAACCTCGGGGCACCCGCCGTCCCCGCCGTCGCGGCTTTACTGGGCGATGCGGAGGACACCACGGCATATTACGCGGTGCGGACGCTGACCGCAATCGGTCTGCCGTCCTATGAAACCGTCGCACAGACCGCGCAATCCGGCAAGCCCGGCGCGCGGTGGGCGGTGGTCGCGCTGGGTGAACTCGGCGATATGCGGGCGAAGCCGGTCTTGGAATCGTTGAAGTCGTCGTCTGATCCGGCGACTGCGGAAGCCGCTACCGACGCATTGGCAAAAATCAGCGGATAAAACAACCGAACAAAACACAAAGCGGGTGCGATCATGCATACATGATCGCACCCGCTTTGTTCACGGAGAGGGCGAGATTCGAACTCGCGGTGGCTCATCACCACACTCGCTTTCGAGGCGAGCGCACTAGACCACTATGCGACCTCTCCAAGTTGAGTTAGGTTGCTCGGTGATCGGGTTTTGGGTTCTTGGGAATCCCAATACCTGACCCACATAACAACCCAATCCACAGTCCCGCCTGAGGGACTCGAACCCCCGACCTTGCCCTTAGGACGGGCCCGCTCTATCCAACTGAGCTAAGGCGGGTCAACGAAATCGTCCGCGCGATTCTGCTTGAAAACCGTGTCATGCTACCGTGCGCGTTACCCGTTGTCAAGCGGAATCGAACCCGTTCTTTATTCGGTATCGTCTGTTTCTACACAATCGCTAAACGGGTACAATTTCATGGCGTGTCAATTCGTATCGCGCCAATTCGATTTAGAAATGACGGTATCGCATTCTCATGATAACAAACGCCGAGACCATTACGAATAAGGTCTCATTTGATGGGGACCAGAACTTTCGCACTTTTTACTCGTATGATGCGGGAAAATTGATTTCCCCACTCGCACCGACCGAGGCACCCGAGCCGGTTGCCGAGTTTGTTCACGACTCGTTCCGCGCCTTGATCCTGAACCCGCGCTTTACCTGTGTCGCCGCGAAGTCGGCGTTTAACAAGGATAATTACCGGTTCAGTTCCTATCAGCACAATCTGGCATCGCCGGAAGCGACCGCTTTGCTTACCCGCGATCTGTATCTTTTTGTCAATGACCAACAGCGAATGCAGGAGAACGGATTTTTTACGTTCGTTGCCACGTTCACCGGTCCCTCCGGGTTGAATGAGGCGGCGTTTGAAGGGCTACTGTGGTCGCAACTACAGGAACTGCACAACAACGACGCATCGGTTTCCGAGTGGGACGCGACCGTCAGTGCGGACCCGGAAAGCCCGCATTTCGAATGGAGTTTCGGCGGGCAGGCGTTTTTCGTGGTCGGTCTTCACCCGGCAAGTAGCCGCTTCACGCGGCGGTTTCCGTTCCCCACGCTGGTGTTCAATGCTCATTTTCAATTCGAACAACTCCGTGAGGCGGGAAAGTACGAACGGATGCAGGATGTGATGCGCTCGCGGGACACCGCCTTACAGGGTACGATCAACCCCAACCTCGCGGACTTCGGCGATTCCAGCGACGCCCGGCAATATTCGGGTCGCCAGGTCGAAGGCGATTGGCGTTGCCCCTTCCACGCGAAAGCCGGGTCCGCGCTCGACGAACCGGAGACGAATGAGCGAGGCGACATCCTGTGAACCAAGAAGTACTCGCGGGGCGGATCGCCCCACAAACCGGCACGGGATTTTTGCTCAAGCAAGGGCAGATTTTGCGCGTTTCCGATCCGCAGGGCGAGCAGGTGTCCGATCTCATGGCGTTCGCGGCGAACGAGACCGGCGACAGCGTCGCAAGACCGTTGGAATGGCTGTCGTCGGGTCGGACGCTGGACTACGCGGAAACGATCTATCTTTCTACGGGGCATGTTCTGTACTCGCAAAACAGCCGTGCCCTACTGACAATCATTGCGGATACCTGCGGGCGTCATGATTTCCTGCTCACCCCCTGCTCCCCGGAAACATTCTCGATCATTTACAAAAACACGGAGTACCATCCATCGTGCTACGAAAACCTGTGGCGTAGCCTTGCCCCGTTCGGCGTCGAGCCACAGGAAATCCCGACTTCGTTCAATCTGTTTATGAACGTGACCGTGGACGGTGCAACGGGGAAATTGGCGGTACTCCCGCCCACTTCGAAAGCGGGCGACTACATCGAGTTGCAAGCGGAGCGCGACCTTGTCATCGGTTTGACCGCGTGCTCCGCTGAGATGAGCAACAACTACGCATTCAAGCCGATTGATTATGCGATCCTTGAGCAACCGATGTAGACGTTTATTGCCAGAAATCGTACAATAGGCGCAGGAACCTCCGCTTTCATGGAAGAACTTTCGCCTTTATCTGGTCAAAATAACGATCCGTCTCCGCAACCGATCCCGCCGCCACCATTGCCAGTTCTCGGCGGTGCGCAGAGCAATGCGCCGTTTTTACGTCAGGCGTGGGCAGGGGAGTCCGCTACGTTCCCTATGGTGCTGAGTCCGGGGCGTCAAACGTGGAAAGACTCCCTGTCGGATTATCGAACCGGGCAGGTCATTCTGGATGCGGGGGGTTGTACGCTCACTGGCAAGGCGGTTCTGCCCGCGCACATACGCATTCCTATCTTGCTGGTTTGTCTTTTACTTCGCGGCGGCTGGCTGATTGCGTATCTGATTCTGGAGTATGCGATTCGCCGTGATCAGACGGATAGATTGACATGGAATGACATCGATGTCATCCTTGTCGAATCGCGCAAAAAACGCGTTTGCATCCTTTATCGTCTCCCCGAGAAACCCAAAACGCGGCACGCTCTCGGTTTGAAAATGAAAGACGGTTATCTGGAGGATTTTCTGCGCTCCGTTCGCACCCACGCACCGGACAAGGTGCTTGAGAGTAAGATTGGCGATCCGACGACACTCACCGTGTGGATAATCATCGGTTTGATTGTTGTGAGTGTCATCGGACTAATCATATGGGGAGCCGTCACACCGTAGGCGGGATATATTGCCTTCGTGGAACTGCACCAATTGGAAGCGTTCGCCGCTGTTGCCCGTGAACGGTCTTTTACCCGCGCCTCACACCGTCTGCACCTGACACAACCCGCAGTAACACGTTCAGTCGCCGCGCTTGAGACCGAATTGCGAACGCGATTGTTCGACCGGTTGGGACGCAGTGTGCAACTCACTCCGTCCGGTGAGACCCTGCTTCGCTACGCGGAGCGCGTACTCCAACTCACGGAGGAAGCGAAGGCTGCGGTATCAGATATCGAAACGGGGTCGGCAGGTCGGTTGTCCGTCGGTGCCAGCAGCACGCTGGCAACCTATCTGTTGCCCCCGCTCCTCGCCCGATTTCGGCACGCGCACCCGGCGGTGGAGATCGCGATTCACACCGGCATTTCGGCACGCATCCGAACCCGAGTGCGCAACGGTGCCGCCGATGTCGGATTGGTGACGAGCGGACCGGACGATGACGCTTCCAGCAGTGATGGAGCAATGACAGTGCTCCCTCTCGCCGGGCTCGATACCTGCGTCGTCCTGCCGCCGTTACACCTACTGGCGACACAACGGTCGATTGACGCCGCGACACTCCTTTCCAGCGACTTGCCGATCCTGTTGATGGAGTCCGGAACAAACCTGCGCCAGTATGCCGAAGCGGTTTTCGGTAGCACGGTGTTCCCGGCGATGGAACTCGATAACGTAGAAGCGATCAAGCGCATGATCGCCGCTGGTCTGGGTTTCTCGCTACTGCCGGAACTCGCGGTACGCACCGAAGTGACCGCCGGAACCCTCGCAACTCTACCACTCGCGGTTATCCCGCAAACATCGGGTCGCCGCATAGAACTGGTGTACCGGCGCGATAAATACCTCACCGCTCCCCTGCGCCGATTTATCGCCTTGCTGCAATCGGAAGTACCTAAGTTAGGGGGTAGGGAATAGGGGACAGTCGGGTACCGATTGTGATACGTTTGCCGTTACCCCTTCTGGACGGTTCCCTACTCCCTACCCCCTAACTTAGGTACAATCGTTTCATGCCAAATATTGAAAATGAGACGATACAGGTTCTGTTTGTGTGTCTGGGGAATATTTGCCGGTCGCCGATGGCGGAGGCGGTTTTCCGCGCCAAAGTGACTGCGGCGGGTCTGGAACATCGAATCAAGATAGACAGCGCGGGGACGGGGGGATGGCACGCGGGCGAACCACCCCATCACGGAACACGTTCCCTTCTGGACAAGTACGGAATCTCCTACGCCGGTCAGAAGGCACGACAAATCACGTGTGAGGATCTGAACACGTATGATTTTGTCGTGACCATGGACGAAATGAACCGGAGCGATGTGCAAGCCCTCGGACCGGTACGCGGTAAAATTGTCCCCTTGCTGGGATTCGCGCCTCACACCGGCGTCTCCGAAGTGCCGGACCCGTATTACACCGGCGGGTTCGAGGGCGTTTACCAGTTGGTGAATGCGGGGTGCGACGGCTTGCTATCCGCTATCCGCACGGAGTACGGGATTCCACCACAAAGTTCACAAAGTTAAAGAAGGACACAGAGGGTTTTAAGTATGATGTTTGCCGGGTT
>JACMIS010000451.1 GCA_014381035.1 Armatimonadota bacterium | reverse complement strand
TCGTCCGTCGCGTCGCCGAAGTCGTTTGCCCCGCGCGGACCGGTGCGCACGGTGGATTGATGCTCTACGCGACGGGCGACACTATTGAGCGGTTCACGGTCGGGGCGAAACACCTGCTCGGTCCAAGAATGCTCGATTCTGCGGTGGAAACCATGCGGCTCTCCATAGGCGATTGACGATCCCCAACCAACAAAACCCGTTTCCGCGTACTGCGGGAACGGGCTTCGCTCTAAGATTTTACTCCCGATCTACATTGCCGCCCCAGCATATCGTCCGCCGTGTTGCGTCAGTACCGCCCGGATCTGATCGGCACTCGCACTACCCGTGTCCGTGTTGACCGCGACAAGGACGCCGCCTTGCTCGACGGCACCGCCGTAGAACTTCGCTTCATGCTCATCGTACCCCGCCTTGCTCATCGCCCCCGCGACGGCACCGGACGTCCCGCCGACGACTGCACCGGCGACCGCCGCGCCTCCGGCGACTCCCAACGCTTCCGCCAGAAAGCCAGCCGTAATAAAGGGTCCGACGCCGGGGATCGCCAAAGCGGCAAGCCCGAACAACGCACCGACGCTTGCTCCCGCGAGGGCACCTTTTCCGGCACGGTCGCCCGCATCGTCATGATCCGCGGGCGGAGTCGCCTGGCTGTTGCCACCCAGTACCGAAAGTTGCGTGTCGGTGACGCCGATTTGCCGCAACGCCAGAATCGCTTGTCCCGCTTGCTCCTTGCTGTTGAAAACAGCGGTTACTCGATTTACCATGAGTTTTTTCATTTCTCCCATTTCTGGGCAATGTAAAAAGATTTTCGCGGCTGATACCTGTGCCTCACTGTGCCGCACAACGGTGGGCAATAACTTACGTTCACCGCTATGTGCTACCCATTGAAAGAAAGTCGCGGAACAGGAAGAAAGAAGGGGATCAGCTGTTGGTAAGACTAAATTCCAAAAAAGGAAAACGTTTTTTTTCGTCGAAGTGTGTTTACATGAACTATTACGTCAGCACTATGGGGGATGACAAAAACCCCGGCACCCAGGAAGCACCCTGGAAAACCCTCGCCCGGGCAAACGTCGAACGATACACGTGTATTACACACATTCTTCTACGCGCGGGCGACACGTTTTCCGGTAACTTAAAACTATCAAATGAGAACGTAATGTCTGATTCCCAAACTGGTATTTACAGCAATCTCCGCATCGGCACCTATTCCGACAGCGGCAACGAAGGGATGCGTGCCTGTATCGAAGCCGGTGAAGGGGACGGTATTATGGTTAAGAACCTATCCGCCGTTGAGATTATGAATATTGATGTGCGCGGGAGCGGTTACACAACCAGTCAAGGTTGGGGTGTTTGCGTCATGAACGATTTACCAGGCGCGGGTCGGCTGGGTGACATTGAAATTGATAACGTGACTGCGACCGGTTTTCGTTGGGCAGGGATCTATATCGGCGGTATCCCGAACGATCTTCCCGGCTTCGTTGCACCAGACGACTGCCGATTCGGGGTCGAAAATAGCATAATCTATCGTTGCGAAGCGTCTAACAATATGTACTACGGTATTTATGTCTCGGGACCGCTCCGCCATCGTATGACCGAGCACGCGAATGCTGCCGTTGCAATCATAAACTGCAAAGCCTACGACAATCCGGGCGACAAACTATACACCGCGAATCATTCGGGAAGCGGGATACTGTTGGATAATTGCGCCACCGGGCGTGTCGAGAACTGTGAGGCGTTCCGTAATGGGGCGGAGAACGCCGGACAGACCGGCGGTCCCTGCGGGATCTGGAGTCATGCCTCGGACCGCATCGCGATTGCTCACTGCAAATCTTATGAGAACCGGACTGGGGGCGTGGCGGACGGCACCGGGTTCGATCTAGACGGCGGCGTGACCAACTCGGTTATCGAATATTGCGAATCGTGGGACAACGACGGTCCCGGCTACCTGATGTGGAACTACGAACACGCGCCGTTCACGCTCTCCGGCAACACGATCCGCGACTGCGTCAGCACGAATGACGGGCGCAAGCATAAATATGGCAGCATTCACCTCGGCACCTCCGGAGACCCGATCTTCGACATCTACGTACGGAACTGCACGATCACGCAATCGCCCTCGCCTACGGGCGGTGCCCCCGCGTGCCTGCAAATCGAGGGCAAGCAGAATGAAAATATCGTGTTTCGCGGAAACAAACTAACCACCAGCGGCGACATCCCCGAGACGCGCTTTCCCGACGGCGCGACCGGAATCACCGTTGCAACGTAGGTCAAGCGAAGTAAAAGTTTCGCGGCGCGGGCGCAGTCTCGCGGCTTCGCGGCGAGTACTCCAGCGATGATCAAACAGAAGAGAGAGGACAGAAGCCACAGGAGAGATCCGCTAGGCAAGTGCGGGACCCGCACCGTGCAGAGATGTTTTTCTTTATACACCCGGTCCCTTGACAAATAAAGGGACCGGGTGTATTATCACCATAGTTTACCGGTTGCAGTATACC
>JACMIS010000450.1 GCA_014381035.1 Armatimonadota bacterium | reverse complement strand
GGGGCTTGCCGGTTTCGTCTGGGGGTTGGGTTGTTCCCTCCTGTTCCCGCAGGGAACGCAAGCCGACGGCTTCCACCGGAGGATTACAATCCCCGAAACTACGGGGCGAGCGAGAAACGAACCGCTGCCACATTCTCTGGCGTGGCTTTAACAAACCGAGCCTCGATCCGGTCGTATACGCTGAAGCTGTGCGGCTTTTTCGGGTCGCCGTCCGCCACTAGTTCCACGGGAACGCGAACTGCTCCCGACAACCGGGTCCCGTTTTTATCGGCGACTCGCAAGTCGCTCATCGGGAGCGGTATTTCATCGAAGCGCAGGGCATAGCGAGAAACCGGAATATCCCCATTCTTGCCGCGCACAATCCCGCCCCCGTGCCGGAAACCGGAGCCGTGGATTATGATGGGGGCGTGGCGCACGCGATAGTCGCGGTTGAGGTACCGGTAGGAATGGATTTCACCCTCCCGAGGTAGGGCAAGCACCGGCGAACCGACGGCGGTTATCACCGCCCCGGATACCGCTCTGGCGATGGTTTGTCCTGCGTAAATTAATCCCACGACACTGACCGTTAGCACCCCGCAAAGTGCCAACTTCAAACTGATCTTCATTGGGTTTCGTTTCACGGTACACGTCGCGGGATACCGGGGGAAGGCTTCGGCACTCTCAATGCCGTACCTGATAAATATACCTGGTATTGTCAAGGGGGACGGACTGCTTCCTTGCTGCCGAACACTATCGTAGCATGAGTCGTGCCCAACGCGGTGTCAAGTTGGACCACGGAACCCTTCAGCGTCCGTTCACTGGCTTCAAAAAATCGGGTCGAAATTACGTTTGAACAGCGCGACACAGGGGCATATAGATAGCGTAAGTATTTGAGATCACAGACAGTAACGAATCGACGAGATCACGCGGACAATAATAACGAGACACTAACTTCAAAGGCGGGCACCCCAATTATGGGGTGCCCGCCTTTTATGTTGATGCGCTACGCCGGTAGCGACACGGTTTGTGAACCGGGGCGTAACGCCACTTCGTCGCCGCCATAGGCGAACACTCCCACAATGCCCTCGGGTAACGTGACACGAGCGGTCAATGTACTCGCACCCTGCTCCAATGCCACCTCGATGAACCCCTTCGGGTGCGCGACGCGACCGCTCGCAGACGACAGCGTGCCTAGCTGCGGCGCGATGCGCACCGACGTGAAGCCCATCCCGCCCGGTCGGACCCCGAGCACCGATGCGAGGAAATGGTACAGCGGGTGTGCCCCCCACGCGTGACAGTCGGAGCGCGTCGGTTCCGGCATTTCAATCGTGGTTTTCAAGCCGTTGGCGTTCAGGTCATGCCAGTACGACAGCCGTTCCAGAAATAGGTCGGTGCGTCCGTGCCGATACAGCGTGTCGAACAGGTAGTGCGAAAAGTAGATCGTCGTGCGGGCGAGGTCCGGCGCGGCGATCAGATTCGCGAAGAGCGGCTCGCTTCTTTCCGTATCGAGTAGCCTGCTCAGGAGCGCGACGCATTGCACGTGTTCGGAATAAAACTGGTGCTCCTTGTCGTCGGCGTAGAGTCCGCGTTTCTCGTCCCAGAACGATTCCTCCATGCGCGGCAGGAGTTCGGCGATCAGGCGACGGTTCCGCGCCGCCAGTTCGGTTTCGCCCAGCCACGTTTCCAGTTTCGCCGCAAGTTCCAGCGTATAGACGTACTGCCAGTTGAGCAGACCGCTCACGCCGTCGTAGCCGTCGGGCGGGACGCCGTCTTTCCAGGAAGGCACCCAGTCCTGACAGTTCCAGCC
>JACMIS010000449.1 GCA_014381035.1 Armatimonadota bacterium | reverse complement strand
GACCGGCGTCACCAGCGCGAGGGTCGCCCGCCCCGACTGGAGTTGCTCGAACGTTCCCGCGTATTCCAGCCGGTAGCCGACCGGCAGGCGGTACTCCTTGTCCAGTTTCACCTTTACTGCCGCCGCGAGCGTACCGAGGTCGCTCCCGCGCACGTTCGCCTGGATGGCAATCCGCCGCTGTCCGTTTTCGCGGCTGATCTGCACCGGTCCCTCAATGCTTGCGACGCGGGCGAGAAGCGAGAGCGGGACCTGCGTCCCGTCCGGCGTCGGGACCGGAATGCGCCCTATTTTTTCGGGGTCGTCACGGAAGTCTTCCGCGAGTCGCACCGACACGTCTACCCGCGTCGCGCCATCCGAGATGGTCGTTGCCACGGTCCCGCCGACCGCCGCCTCGACCACCGCGTTCACGTCGGCGACGCGCACGCCGTACCGGGCGATGGCGTCCCGGTCGAGTGTAATCTGAAGTTGCGGCAAGCCGTCCGTGGTTTCCGTCTTCACGTCCGCCGCGCCAGGGACCGTGGCGATGATGGCGGCGATCTTCTCCGACTCCTGTCGAAGCACGGTCGCATCGGGACCGAACAGTTTAATGCCGAGGTCGGAGCGCAGACCGACACCCGAAATCAACTCGCCCATCCGCATCTGGATCGGCTGGGTCATGCCGACGCCTACGCCGGGCAGTTTGTCGAGTTCCGCCGCCATCTGCTCGACCAACTCCTCTTTCGTCCGCGCCTTCTTCCATTTCGTCGGCGGATGCAGTTCGATCATCAGGTCGGTCTGGCTGGTCAGCATCGGGTCGGTAGCCACCTCAGGGCGGCCGATCCGTGTGATGACTCCGCTCACTTCGTCGGGGAACTTGCCCTTGATGAAGGTTTCCGCGACCGTCGCCCGCTCTATTACGTTTTCCAGCGAAATGCTGGGTGGGTAGATCGCCTCCACAGCGATAGCCCCCTCATCGAGTTGCGGCAGAAATTCGCTTCCCATTCGCGAGAATAGCCACCCCGCGACGGCGAGGCTGAGTACGGCGGCGGTAATAGGCAGCCACGGGCGGCGAAGGGTGCCTTCGAGTACCGGATGGTATGCCTTTTCCAGGGCATGGATCACCGGGTTTTCGCGCTCCGAGCGCACCCGCAGAAACAGCGAGCAGAGCGCGGGAACCAGTGTAAAGGAGAGAACCAGCGCACCCAAAAGGGCGAAGATGACGGTCAAGCCCATCGGGCGGAACATCTTGCCCTCGATCCCGACCAGCGCGAGAATCGGCAGGTACGCGGCGATAATGATCATCTCGCCGAACTGCGAGGCGCGGCGCACCTGTACGGTCGCGCTGAAAATGGTCTCGTTGCGCTCCGGTTCCGTCAGGTCGCGTCCGAGCCGTTTGCGCTCCTCGGACAAGCGACGGACGCTGTTCTCGACGAGGATGACCGCGCCGTCCACGATCAGTCCGAAGTCAATCGCGCCGAGACTCATCAGGTTCGCCGATACGTGGAACTGACGCATCCCGATCACGGCGACGAGCATCGAGAGCGGGATAATCGCGGACACGATCAGCCCCGCGCGGATTTGTAGTAGGAACAGGAACAGGACCACGATCACAAGAATCCCGCCCTCTGCGAGATTTTTCAGCGCGGTCTGTAGCGTCCGGTCAATCAGCGCGGAGCGGTCTAAGAATCCGACGAGTTGCGATCCGGCGGGGAGAGACTTTTCGATACTGTCCACCCGGTCTTTGACTTTCTCGACGGTGACGCGTCCGTTCTCGCCGATCAGAAGCATGGTGATCGCATACACCTCCTCACCGCCTCCTTCCGCAGTGACCGCCCCCTGCCGCACCATCGGCGCGTCCGCAGTCGTCGCGACCTGCCCGATAGTTACGGGGACGCCCTCGCGGACGCCCAGAACGATCTTACGTAAGTCGTCCGCGCCGCTTAGAGTGCCCACGCTACGTACGATCTGCGCTTCCGCGCCGCGCCGCAAGGACGCCCCACCCGCGTTAGCGTTGCTTTCGGACACGGCCCGCAATACGTCGGGAACGGTGTAGCCGTAGGCGCGCAGTTTATCCGGGTTCATCTGAACCTGGATCTGGCGCACCGCGCCGCCCCACGTGTTGACCTCAGCAAGTCCTGGGACCGACAACAACGCGGGGCGCACCGTCCAGTCCATCAGGCTACGCCGCTCCATGAGGGACAGACGGGGGTTGTCGAGTCGCAGGTAGAGGATTTCACCCAGTCCCGTAGATACCGGCCCCATCTCCGCCCGGATGCCGGGCGGCAGTTGCCGTGCCACCCCGGCGAGCCGCTCCGCGACCTGCTGGCGGGCGAAATACAGGTCGGTGTCGTCCGTGAAAACCACGGTGATCTGCGACAAGCCGAACTGCGAAATGGAGCGCGTCTCGGTGAGGTGTGGGAGACCGGCGAGCGCGACTTCCAGCGGGAACGTGATTTGCCGCTCGACCTCTTCCGCACCGAGGGCGGGCGCGACGGTGTTGATCTGCACCTGCACGTTGGTGACATCGGGCACGGCGTCAATAGGAAGCACCGTCGCACACCAGATGCCGTAAGCCGCCAGCACCAGCGAGAGCAAAACAACGATAAACCGTTGCTTCATCGAGAATCGGATGATGGATTCGATCATGTGATTACTATTCCTCCGCCAGTTCGGACTTCACCGACTGCGATTTCGCCACGAAGGCGTTCTTGACGACCAGTGTTTCCCCGACCTTCAAGCCGCTCTCGATTACGGTATAGCCGCCCACCGTCTCGCCGGTCGTAACGGGACGCGCAACGAACGTGCCGGGCTTGTCGCCGGGCACGAACACTACCGGTTTCCCTTCCACCTCCTGAATGGCATCCTTCGGCACGGCGATCCGCCGCTTGTCGCCGGTGCGAACCATCGCCGTCACGAACGTGCCGGGGCGAAGTAGCCCGCCCGCGTTCGACACGGTGCAACGCACCTTCACGGTGCGCGTGGT
>JACMIS010000448.1 GCA_014381035.1 Armatimonadota bacterium | reverse complement strand
GTCGGTATACTCGCACAGGCAAACGTCGGTGAGCACAAGCAGCCCGGGCAGTTCGCGCTTCAAAAGGCGGACCGCCGTCTGCACTGCGCCGTTTTCGCTCCAGCCTTCCGAGCCCTCGGCGTCTTTGGTTTCCGGAATCCCGAAAAGCAACACGGAGTGGATACCTTCCGCCACCGCCGCCGCGCATTCTTCCAGTAGTTCGTCGGGCGAGAAGTGGAACTGCCCGATAAGCGACGCGATAGGCGATTTGATGCCGGTGCCATGCCGGACGAAAAGCGGATACACGAAATCACCGGCGTCTAGCGTCGTCTCGCGCACCAACGAACGCAGGGCGGCAGACCCGCGCAGTCGGCGCGGGCGAACGGAAAACGAATCGAGATTCATACCGTTAGTGTACCGTGCTGGAGTAGCCCGTTATCGCCTGTAGTGAGACGGTAAAGGGCGCATGAATAGCGCGCCCTTTGGTTTTATCATCGCCGCCTATTCGACTGTCGCCAGCCCGATGTCGATGTGTTGCCCGCCCCGGTTCGGTGGACGTGTTCGTGCCCGGTTTGAGCGCGGCAGAGCGGCTCTGGTAATCTGGAACGGCGTGATGGGGACAGATCCGTATTTGTGCCGTTAGTGTCTCGCGTCGGGCGTGTAGCGGCGTAGCGTCCCGTAACTCACTACCTCTTGACCTCTCTGTTGCCGGTTTGTTAGGATGTGCTGGAACGACGCCGGGATTAGACTCCCGGCGTTAGTTATCCGCACTTATCATCTCTATAGTGTACACACATCCGCATATGTACGCATACCCGCTCCCGTTCTCGATAGGAACCCATTCATGTTGACACGCTTGCTTACTAACCGCACGCCTCTTGCCGCCGGACTGCTCACCGCGACCGTCTCACTGTTTGTTGCTGCCGCTGCCGCCCCCTCCGCTTCCGCGCAAGGGCTGTCGTATCGTTTTTTGACCGTGGATGGCACCAATTTGGAGCAATTCACCTCCGTCTACGGCGCGACGGCGGGGTATGCCGCGGGCAACGCTAGAGGGACGGCGACGGGTGGAAGTGAGTTCTCGTTCGCATGGCGGCTTTCCGACAATACCCGCACCGAACTGGACCACACCGGTCTTTTTCAGACCGAAGTTCTTTCGGCGGGTAGTGGGTTCGCTGTCGGCGACGGCAGGTTCAACGTGGGGGGCGAATTGCAGGTGCGTGCCTACGCTTGGAACATGGCCGACTTCTCCCGCGTCGATCTCGACAGCGCGGGCTTGACTTTCTCTTCGGCGAACGGCGCGGGGAGCGGTCACGCGGTCGGGCGTGGTAACGTTCCGTCCGGGGCGCAACAGGCATTCGCGTGGCGTCTGTCTGACAACACCCGCGTCGCGCTCGACAGCTCCGGTTTATCCTCGTCCTCCGCTGACGGCGCGACGGACGGCTTCGCGGTAGGCGGTGGCGACGATCGGGCATACGCGTGGCGGCTGTCCGACGGTGCGCGTACCGAACTGAACAGCGCGGGTCTGACGTCGTCCTTCGCCTTCAGCGCGGGCAACGGTTACGCGGTCGGCAACGGTAGTCCTGCGGGGGGCGGGGCACGCCAGTTGTTCGCGTGGCGGCTTTCCGATAACTCCCGTGTAACCCTCGATACCAGCAGCCTCGGTAACCCCTATGTCGTCGGCGTGGCGGGTAACTACGCGGTCGGACACGACCGCCTTGTAAACCGCTCGTACGCGTGGAATTTGCAAAGCGGGGTGCGTTCCGACCTTAACAGCCTTTTTATGCCCGCCGAAGTGACCGGATCGC
Organism: Armatimonadota bacterium; assembly: GCA_014381035.1. The sequence goes on along the minus strand of JACMIS010000448.1, from coordinate 1,096 downwards.
GTGCCCGCGGCGGCGATCCGGAGGCGGGAACCATCACCGGAAATTACAACGCCAACTCGAAGGGGTTCGCGCTTGTTGTATTCGACCCGACCGTTGCGCAGACGGTCAACTCAGGCGAGACCGCCTCGACGACGGAAGCCGTGACGCAGGCCAGCGGCGTCGCGGTAATCAACGGAGAGTTCCGTCTCATCGGCGGTTCCGATAGCGATACATACAGGCTCACGGGCGGGACGCTCGGCGGCTCCGGCACTCTGAGCGGCAATCTTGCTATAACGGGTGGGACTCTCGCCCCGGGCAATCCGCTGGGGCTGTTCCGCATCACCGACGACTTTGCCCTGACGGGCGGAACCCTTGCCGTTGAACTCGCTGGGCTGAGTAACGGGCAGTTCGATGCGGTGAATGTCTCCGGGGTCGCATCACTGACCGGCGGAGCGTTATCGGTCGCCCTGGTCGGCTTCGCGCCGACTGCCGGCGACTCCTGGGACATTCTTTCGGCGGCGGGCGGCGTTTCCTCGCTTAGCGGCGTGACCGTCCCGACGGGCTATGCGCTCAGCGTTTCGGGCAATACAGTCCGGTTGCAGTTCGTCGGAGTGGTCACCGTTCCCGAACCGGGCACCGGAATTCTTGCGCTGCTAGCGGCGGTCCCGTTAGCGGTCCGTGTTGTCTCCCGCCGCCGACCATGACGCGCAACAGGCGCGGCTATTTCGGGGTGCCTTCCGGCAACTCGGGACCGCCGCGCCTTGTTTTGTGCGTGATACAATCGGGGAAACTTCGCGCCTGTTGTTTGCTCGTGAACAACTGTTGTTCTTTATAGGAGCGACGATCTGGCGCACCCCGCGAAGGAAACCGGCAATGGCGGAACAGTATGTGTACATGAGTGGGAGTGTTACTTCCACCGGCAGCAACTTTATCCCGAAGGAAACGGCGACCGTGCCGCTCTTCGACCACGGCTATCTGTACGGCGACGGCGTCTTCGAAGGCGTCCGGGTGTACAACGGTCGCGTCTTTCGCCTGGAACCGCATCTGGATCGTCTGCTTTTTTCCGCGCATGCTCTCGGCTTTGAACTGGGCAATCTGAGTGTTTCCGGAATCACCG
>JACMIS010000447.1 GCA_014381035.1 Armatimonadota bacterium | reverse complement strand
ACGTGCTTAAAGATTCGCCGCCCGAGGAAACGTTAGCCGCCGTCCGCGCGGTCGGGCGCGGCGAAGCGATACTCCATCCATCCCTCGTATCGCGGGTCCTATCCGAGTTCGGCAGACTATCCGTGCAACGCGCCGCCGACAACGCCGTATTCGCAGAACTGACCGAGCGGGAGCGGGAAGTGCTGACCGAGATCGGCAAAGCGAAGCGCAACAAAGAGATCGCGGACGCACTTTTCATCAGCGAAAAGACAGTGAAGAACCACATCTCGAATATCTTTGCCAAATTAGAAGTCAACACGCGGGCGGAAGCGGCGTTGCTTGCGGCGCGGCAGGGACTTGTTTAGCGGTTACCGACCGGATTGGTAGTCAACTTGTTGCAGTTCCTTGCTCAATCGGTCTATTTCAGCACGGTAAGTAGCCTCAGCAACAAAATAATTTTGCGCTTTCCGAGCAATACCCCAAACAATGATGCTGCCAAGAATCATCATAAATAAACTCACGGGATAGAATGCAGGGCTAATTATTAGCCACAGAAGTGCGAAGAAGACAAACATAGTACCGATTATCACTGCTTGAACATTTGTCGGCACATATTTTCGTCCATATTTATTGCGGATCATCAACTGGTCGCGATCCTTACTCCAACTCTGCTTTACACGAATGAGTTGATTCTCGATTTCACGACGGCGCAACTTTTGTTGATTGCGGACGATCTGCCGGGAGTCGTCGGACTCGTCTTGCGATTCGGCAAGCGGGACTAAATCATCCTCTATAGTTGTCATGTCGTATTCTACGACACACAAGGAAACTATTTGTTGCCCTTACAGAAATCTGGGACAGAGTAACATCGAAACGATTCCAAGCCTTCTTCGCCGATTGAAATCACGGTGCCGCCGAAGAAACGAGGAGAAACGACAATGATTGCGGAAATTTTTATCGGTATCTTTCCGGTTTCGTTACTACATAAGCAGTGCCGTACAATAGGGTTACACAAAAATGATTGATAAAATCACCGAACGATTACAAGAGCGCGGCGGGGTGTCGCAGAATACCTTTGCGACGATGCCGAATCGTCCGCAAAACACATTCGCCGCGAAGCCGGACAAGTTCGAGCGCAAGGGCAAGGTTCTGAACGTGGTGATGGATGAGAACCATCCCCCGGTCGGTGTGGTCGGGTCGCCGTCCGACACTTCCGAGATCACGATTGACATTCTGGAATCGTCGCAAGCCGACCGAATCCGGGGACAGATGGTCTACCTGGTTATGCGCCACGCTGACACGATGATCTGTGTCATGGGGCAGATCTCGCGCGTGGAAACCAAGAACCGCTGGCACGAAGACATGGCGTTCCGAGGAATCATCAAGCGGCAGGGGAGTTTGCCCCACCTTTCCGAACGCGCCGATGTCCGCACCGCGACACTGACGGTGCAAGCCGCATTCGCGATTGACAAGGACGAATGGGGCGAGGAGTTTTGCGAGGAAGATATGCTCGGCACGTCGCCCAGCACCGGCGCGAAAGTCTTCTCCGTCCGCGACGAAGTCCTGACCGCGCTTCTCGCGAAGTACGCACACGAATTGGTATACATGGGGAACGTCTACGGTACGGGCGTGAAAATGCCGTTCACCTTGCGACACTTCGGCAAGGGCGACGGGGGCGCGGGCGAAGCGTACCATATCGGCGTTTTCGGCAAGACCGGTTCGGGCAAGTCCGGTCTCGCGGCGTATCTGCTGTTCGCTTATGCGCGGCACCGCAAGATGGGCTTGCTTTTCATTGACCCGCAGTCGCAGTTTTCGAGCGACAAAGGTTTGCCATTCCCGTTGCATCGTGCGCTACGCTCCATCGGGCGCGAGGTACAAACATTTCAGATGGCGACTCAGGTTCGCTTGCAAGAGTCGGTCCCGCAGTTCTGTTCGCTACTGCGTAAGGCAAACTTCTACCGCTTCATCGGCGTAAGAAACCCCGAGAATGTCGAAATCGCCGAAGAGGTGATGCAGAACTGTGTGCGCAAAGTGCTCGGTTCCGGGGGCAAGTTATCCGCCGCGCCTGCCGACCTGCTCGAAAAATCTCTGGAAACGCTGGTGAACGATCCGAAGGCGTTGGAGCGCATCTATTCGGGCAAGGAACGCCGCGAACAGTTAGCCGAACGTATCCGCGCGATCCTGGCGGACGAAGGCGAATTGGCGGAACTGAAAATCGCTTTCACCGCGTCGCTCGATTTGTTCCAAAAAGTAGACAGCAAGGGGCGCGAGCGAACGCCCCTCTGGGGCATCGTGGCATCCGTCGTGAACGCCCCCGAGGGCGGGGCGGGTTCCGCGCAACCCATCGTTTTCCTCGACATCAGCGGCGAAGGCACGGCGTTCAAGGACGATGAAGAGATCAAAGCCCTTATCCTGCGCGAAATCGCCAACGCGTTGAACATCGAGGGCGGGAAAGCGTTCGTCGCCGGTAAGCAACTCAATGTTCTCGTCGCGCTGGACGAAGCACACCGCTACGTCAAAAACTATACCCGCTCTGGCGACGATTCCGAGATGGCAAGCCTGACTAAATCGTTCGTGGACGCTGTTCGCACCACGCGGAAATACGGCTTGGGCTACATGTTCATCACGCAAACGCTGGCGTCGCTCCATCGCGAGATCATCGGGCAACTGCGCCTGAACGCGTTCGGATACGGCTTGACCACCGGCGGCGAACAGGATCAGTTACAGGAGTTAGTCGGCGACAAGGAAGCCCTCTCGCTCTACAAATCGTTCGTGGACCCACAATCGCGCCGCCAGTTCCCGTTCATGTTCACCGGTCCGGCGTCGCCCTTGTCCTTTACCGGAATGCCGCTCTTCGTGCAGATGTTCACGTCGTTTCGCGACTTCTGCGCCGCCAACACCAACTGGACCAAAACAGCCGCAGACGACGTAGAGAACGCCCCGAAACCGGCTCCGCAGATCACCACCGAGCGTGGCTTCGGGTCGAGCGAGGCGTTCAACACGGCGCGGAACGCGGACTTCGACTGATGGACGAGCGGCGCAAGGCGGCGTATCGGTGGCTCCTCTACAACGGCGTGATTAGCATCCGCTCCACTACCAGCTGGGCGATGGAGGGCAGAACGCAAGCGTCGTTCCGTTCGTTGTTTAGCGGTGACCGCAGGCAATCGGCGCACAAAGTTTTCTGGCTGGCGGACGCCTTTCATAACCTCGCGAAACACTCGGCGTCCGACTTTGCGGGCTTCGACGAGCAAAAGTTCTGGAATCATATGGCACAGTCCTTAGGAGAAGCCGACGTTGATGTCGACTGGTATCACGAAACATTCCAGAATCTGTTGACCGAAGACGAGCAGCGATCAGCGTCGTATAATCGCGTTCCAGGAGAATCCGAGCAGAACGATGACACTTGAATTATCGCTACGATTGGAGTCGCGACTTATCGACCAGCACGGCGAAATGGTTCGACCCCTGAGGCTTACACCAACCTTGCGGCTGGAAACGACGGTAAAATACTGGCAGGAGAGGCAAAAATGATACTCGCATTATCACCCCAGTTGGAATCGCGGCTCGTTAGTGAAGCGCGGTTAAACGGTCTGACCCCTGAGGCTTATGCCGAGATTTTATTGCGCCGTGTCTTGCCCGATACGCCAGCGGAGCCACAACCCGAGAACGCACCGCGTCGCGCCGGAAGCGCGATTGGACTGGTGACGATTCCCGATGACTTCGACGAACCTCTGGAAGATTTCAAGGAATATATGTATTGATGCTTCTGCTTGATACGCATACATTCCTTTGGTTTGTAACGAACGATCCGAAACTAAGCTCGTTGGCAAGAACTCTGATCGAAGACGCGAACAAAATTCTTTACGTCAGTATCGCCACAGTTTAGGAAATGGCGATCAAAAACGGGTTAGGGAAGTTGCCCCTCGCCGAACCGATTGAAACCTTCCTCCCCACGCAATTCCGAAAAAATCGCATGGACATTTTGCCGATCACACAGGAACACGCATTTCGTGCGGGACAACTGCCACTTCATCACCGCGACCCGTTTGATCGTATGTTGATAGCGCAAAGCATGGTGGAGAATATCGCTTTGGTTTCTGCCGACCGTGCATTCGATGCGTACAGCGGTCTCAACCGATTATGGTAGGAGTGGTTCGTTTTATTACTGACTAAGCCGACTCCGGCAAGAAAGTCGGCATGACAACCCCGGTTGGCGCGAACCATTCGCCGTAGCACTGGGACACATGCAACTCGCAGTTTTTTGCGCCCCAGGCATAGGCGGCTTGTACCAATTGCGTTTCCGTCGCGGGAATGAGGAATACGGGCGTCGTTCCACGACGGAAACGCAATTGTCCCCAGAGCAGGGGAGCCATGATGTTGGCGTCAATAGCCACGCCGGGTCCGATCAGGTTGCTTCCCGGATGCGAAACCGAAGATAAGACGCCTTCCATCACCCCGTCCGCCGATTCGTAGAGTACGGTATGCCAGATGCCGTTTTTGTTTTCGATGAGATACTTCCAGTCTCCTGGTCGCAGGATTCCCTGTATCTTCTCTTCAAGTGCGGCAATCCGTGATACGTCATCGGGTGTGGCAACTCGCACATTATTGATTCCGTTTGGGGCAGCGTGCGCCAAACCGGTATCGGGAACGGTGAGGATCATATCCTGAAACAGTTGGCGCGGGACGAATCCGGCGCGGTTATACAGCGAGAACGAGTCGAGGTTCAGCGCGGAGGAGACGAGTCGAAGTGGCTTATTTTCCCGTTCGGCAATGGTGAATACTTCCGTTAATAACTTTCGCGCCGCGCCGCGCCCGAAGTATGCCGGGTGCGCGTTCATGATGCCGAGCGAAACGTGCGTCGTGCGGACGCGGTAGAAACACGATCCGGCGATCCGCCCCGTGGAATCATCTACCGCGAGCAGGCAATAACCCGGATCAAGCTCTTCATATACCTCCGGGAAGATTCGCGCCGCTGTCACTGCACCGGTAAAAATACGCCCCGTGCCGTGCGTTTCGTACCAGTAGTTCGTCCCGACATGAATCAGTTCGGCGATGGCGTCGAAGTCCGCCGGGGTCGCGATGCGCAGGGAAAGGTCGCTCATGATCAGAATATTTGGCGGAACTGGCGCGTTTTCCTGTGCTCGTTCCCGGCTAATCTGCTATCATAGAATCATTGTCGTGGAAATCGGTCTGGTCTGCCATAAGAATCTGTGATCGGAAACCTGCATGATGAGCGAAGAGCCCGGGATCGAACGGAAACAGCGTAACATCGCCCGTTTGAAAGAATTACACATCCCGACCATTGATTGGTTACCCTATATTGCGGAAAGCGAAATCGGATTACGTCCGGCGCGAGCCGTCGCGGAGCGAGCCGTCACCCTGTGTGCCTGCGCAGTGCATGCCGAAACGCTTCGTAGTGGGGAGACGGAATCGTTCGCGAAACAACTTTTAGAGGATGTTGGTCTGGCTCACACCTTGAGTCCCAATGAGCGACGGTTCTTGGACGACCCTAAGCCCGGTGAATATACGGTGATTCAGTTTGCCTGGCGATATGAAGCGTGCGCGGTGTTGCTCTGGGCACTTGGAGAAACGGATCTCCCATACCCAACCGTGATTTGCGATGTTCCGTTGGTGGCACGCACCGCGCGTGATCTTGCTACTACGGAGCGGTTGAACGACGCGCTGCTTCGCGCGAAAGACGAAATCCTCGACCAGTTGGACATGATATATCGCTTGCATTGGGCGGTGCGGGACGCGCAGATCAACGCACGGACAGTTCCGGGAGGTCTTGACCCCGGCGTTGTGATGGAACGGCATTTTGCCCTGAACTGGCTGACGGACGCCGAGGAGACACCGTGGGACGACACCGATACCAGTACCTGACGAGCGACCAATGCCCGACAACGCACCCATGGACGAACGAAAGAAGGCTGCCTACCGTCACCTCCTGTACCGGATGTGTTTGGACCTCCGTTACGTTTCATCTGACGGAAGAAACCCGATGGAGGCGTTGTACAATCTCTTCCGTCAGAAAAAATTCCGCACGCTCCACTACGCCCACCATCTCGCAGACACCTTCCATAATTTAGCCGATTTTTCAGGGCGCGACTTTGTCGGATTTGACGAGGAGCGGTTCTGGATGATTGCCATGGGAATCTACGAGCGGTATTGCGTTAGAAACGGTATCACTTATCGAGCCGAGTTCGATGAATTCTTGAGATAAAATCGAAGATACAGTCTTTATTATGAAAAACAAAATATTACTTTCCCTGCCGAAAGGTGACAACGTCGGTATTGCTTTCTCGGGCGGCTTGGACACGTCCGCCGCCATCGCCTGGATGCGTCATCATGGCGCGGTCCCATATACGTACACGGCGAATTTAGGCCAGCCGGACGAAGCCGATTACGATGAGATCACGCGCCGGGCGATGGAATACGGCGCGGAAGCCGCGCGTCTGGTGGACTGCCGCGAAATGCTGGTCCAGGAAGGACTTGTCGCCCTGCAATGCGGTGCGTTCCATATCGAGTCGGCGGGAAAGCGATACTTCAACACCACGCCGCTCGGTCGCGCCGTTACCGGCACGGTATTAGTCCAGTCCATGCAACAGGACAGTGTCGACATCTGGGGCGACGGTTCGACGTACAAGGGGAACGACATCGAGCGGTTTTACCGGTACGGCCTGATGACCAACCCGAACCTGCGTATCTATAAACCATGGCTGGATCAAGACTTCGTCCGCGAGATGGGGGGGCGGGCAGAAATGAGCCAGTGGCTTACCGAGCATGAGTTCGATTACAAGATGAAGGCGGAAAAGGCATACAGTACGGATAGCAATATCTGGGGAGCGACGCACGAAGCGAAAGATCTGGAGTTCCTGTCGAACGGTTTGCGTATCGTCGAGCCGATCATGGGCGTCAAGTTCTGGGAGGATTCCGTCGCCATCGCTCGCGAAGAAGTCACCATCGAGTTCGCGGAAGGTTTGCCGGTGTCGCTGAACGGGCAGACATTCCCGTCCGCCGTTGACCTGGTGTTGAAAGCGAATGAGATCGGCGGACGGCATGGTCTTGGCATGGCAGACCAGATCGAGAACCGCATTATTGAAGCGAAATCTCGGGGAATCTATGAGGCTCCCGGCATGGCGTTGCTGTTCCTCGCCTACGAACGGCTGATCGCGGCGATCCATAACGAAGGCACGGTCGACAACTACCGCACGATGGGGCGTAAGTTAGGGCGTCTGCTCTACGAGGGACGCTGGTTCGACCCGCAATCGCTGATGATCCGCGACACCTTGCAAAAGTGGGTCGGTCGCGCCGTGACCGGAACGGTAACCGTGGAATTACGGCGGGGCGACGACTACTCGTTACTCGACACGGCGGGACCGCATCTGACGTACCAGCCGGAACGTCTTTCCATGGAGCGCGTGGAGGAGGAACCGTTCTCGCCGCTCGACCGTATCGGGCAACTCGCGCTACGCAACTTGGACATTCTGGACTCGCGCGAAAAACTATCCGTATATAGCAGTGCCGGAGTGTTGCCGAGCGGCGGGATGCGCGGGTTGTTAAACGCCGCGCAAGGGGGTGAGGTTTCTGCAATCGTAACCCTTCCGGAATCCGAAACCCCATAATCTGCACCCGGCGT
>JACMIS010000446.1 GCA_014381035.1 Armatimonadota bacterium | reverse complement strand
GCGACCGTACAACTTGCCGAACATCTGATACGGATCGTCAATCGGCGCGACCGGTTTATTCGGACCACTGTACGACATGCGCGTCCACGTGTCGGCGCGTTCGGGGACCATGACGCCGAACTCCAGCGAGCCGAAGCGGGTGCGGGTCAGGGGGTTTTTTTGCAGGTAGTTTTTCAGTTCCTGGTCGATGGAGATACCGCTCGACCAGCCCGCCGGGGTGTCGGAGCCGCCCTGCACGTTGCCGGGGAACAGTTCGATGCCGGTGAGCAGACACCCGATGCCGCGCATGTGCCCGTCGCCGTCGCCGCGAATCTTGTCGGAAACGCCGTTGAGGAGTAGCGTCTTGTTGCGGAACGGTTCCAGCGGCGTCAGGCTTTCCTTGAATCCGGTCAACGCGCCCTCCGCGTCGGGCCAGAACGTCGAGGGGACGATGCCGTCCGGGCTGAAGATGATCACCAGCCGTTGCTTCTTTTTGCCGCCCGCCGGTGCGGCGAAGCAGGGCAGGTTTGCCAGAAAGGGCATTGCGGCGGCACTCAGTCCGATGTTGCGCAGGAACTCTCGACGCGAGTTTCGGTATGTCATTGTTTGCTTCCTAATGGCGAGGAAGGAATTTCCCCGGTGCGAGTTGCTATCTTCGTTGTTTTTGGCAATGCCGACTCCGTGGCGATTTCGACCGCGAGGCGACGGATACTGAACTGGTTCTTCTCGAACGTGCGCTGTAGATCCGGCAATGCTTTCGGACCGTAGGCGCGGATGGGTTGTTTTACCTGAAACTGGAAGAATTTCTCGACAAACGCCGCCTGCGCTTCGTCGCTCCCCGCGACATAGCGAGCGAGGTCACGCGCCCCGGCAAATGTGACGGTCTTGCCCGCCTTCGACTCGTAACTACCGGCGGCGTTGATCGGCGAGCCGTTCTCCGCCGTGCGCAAGCGCCCGATGGCGTCGAATCGCTCCAGGGTGAAGCCGAGCGGATTGATGATCGAGTGGCACGACTGGCAGTTGTCCGGTTTCGTTTGCATCACGACGCGCTGCCGGGTCGTGAGTTTCGGGTGCAGGTCGGCGGGGAGCGGCGTGAACGCGGCGGGCGGTGCCGACAGCGTCCGCCCCATCACGCTGCGCGTGAGCAGAACGCCGCGATGGATCGGCGAGCTGGTCGCACGGTAGGCGAAACTGGCTAACAGATAGGGGTGCGTCAGCACTCCCGCACGCTCCTTCGGGTCCAGCGATACCGGCTTGAAGGGCGCGTCCGCCGGGAGCGACACGCCATACAACGGCGCAAGCCGCCCGTTCAGGTAATATTTATCTGATAGCAACAGTTCGCGGAAATCGGAGTTCTCGCTACGGACGATGTTCTCAAGCGTCAGGTCCAGCGACGTGCGCAGGTCGGCGGCGGCGGCGGGCGTGAACTTCGGGAACCGCTTGTTGTCCTTGGCGAGGTCGGGATAATGGTCGATCTTGAGCCACTGGTGGAAAAACTCGCGCTGTTTGTACCAGGCACGCGGATCGGCGACCATCCGCTCCGCCTGTGCTTCCACCTGTTCGCGGGTGGCAAGTTTTCCGTTCGCGGCGGCGTCCAGCAGGGCGTCGTCCGGGATCGAATCCCAGAGCGCGAACGACAACCGGGACGCCGTATCGAACGGGTCGTTGGTCGCGGCACCCAGCTCGCGGTACAGGAAGCGCGGCGACTTGAGCGTCAGTAGCACCACCCGCTTGATCGCGGTGTTCGTGTCCGGGACGGCGGCGAACTGCTTTTCCACGTACCGCTGTTCCGATTCCGCGTCCAGCGGTCGGCGCATGGCTCGCTCCACGAACTTTTTACAGAACGCACGCAGTTTCACCGGGTCGCTATCGGTTCCGGCAAGTTCCTTGAGGTGTTCGACGACATAATCCGCCGTTTCCAGAGCCGCCGAAGTCGTCGCGTCGTCCCACTCTTTAGAAACCGAGTTGCCGCGCTCGTAACCCATGCTCCGGTCATCGGGCGGGAACGGCGCGGTCAGGACGAAGGTGTTGGCGGGCATCGCGGTCCGGAG
>JACMIS010000445.1 GCA_014381035.1 Armatimonadota bacterium | reverse complement strand
TCCCCGGTCGCACTTGCCGTAGACGGCGTTCGACAAGCCGGTAAATCCGATAAAGTGAATCCGGATGACCGCTGGCATATCGGCTCCTGTGCGAAATCAATGACTGCTGTTCTGGTCGCCCGACTGGTCAGCGAGGGGAAATTATCCTGGGACAGCAAACCAGCCGACGTTCTTCCCGAATTGAACGGGAAGATTCACCTCGATTATGCCAATGCGACCCTGCGACAAATCCTGCTGATGCGGGCAGGGCTTCCCGGCGTCGAGTCGCGGGACGAACTGGCGGCACTGCCCCCCGTTTCCGGTACCCCACGCGAGCAACGCCGCGCCATTTCCGGTTATGTGTTATCCTTACCCGCCGGAAATACGCCGGGCGAGGCGGCGTACTCGAATGCTTCCTATGTGGTGGCGACCGCGATGGCGGAAGCCGTTGCCGGGGACACCTGGGAAAATATGATCCGCAACCGCGTATTGAAACCGATTGGTGCGGACGGTTCGCTTCGATTCGGCTGGCCAGCGAAAGGCGACGCGAACGCGGTGTTCGGGCACGTTCCCCATGGCGACACGTGGACGGTTCACGACCCGAACAACGTCAGCGAACAGATCCCTGCCTTCGGAGCACCGGCGGGCGATATTTCGCTGAATCTACGCGACTGGGCGCGGTGGGCGCAAGCCGACTTGCGCGGGCAACGCGGCGCATCCACCGCACTTCCCACCGATGTTTGGCGGGCGGTGCATCAGGGCGAATCCTTTGCTACAGGAACGACGCTAGCGATGGGTTGGGTGGAATCAACCATCAAAGGCAGTAAAGCATCCGTGTTTACGGGCAGTGCCGATACGTTCTACGCCGGAATCACCATACAACCGGATCGAGATCAGGCGGTCCTGGTAATCACGAACGCCTCATTCGAGAAAGCAGAAACCGCACTCACGGAGTTGAACGACGGCTTGACGAAGTAGAGGGAAAGCTCCCAGCCATTCTCTCACCCCTCACCCCTCGGGTCAGGGGTGAGAGAAGATCACAACCCTAAATATTCGCGTAACTCTTTCACGCGGGCGCGGGCGTAATTCCGTCCTTCGACGCGCAGGTCGTCCGCGACGGGGGGCACCGGTTCGGTATCGTGCAGTTTCGGGATGCCGTACTCGTCCGCATAGGCGGTCGGCACTTCCTCGGGTAAGGAAACGCCTGCCGCGTGTGCCATGACCATCGTCCAGAGTCGCGCCACGGTTCGAATATTGTAGCCGCCGCCCCCGATAATCACGATAGGTTTCCCTGCCGCCAGAGTGAACAGTTTCTCGACGGCGCGCATCCAGCCCCGTGACGATAACATCAGGTGCGCGAGAGGATCGCCGTAGTGGGCATCTGCGCCGAACTGGAACACGTAGGCGTCGGCGTTGAAACGGGTCAACACGTCGGGAATCACGGCGTCGAACGCTTCGTGCCAGACGTCGTCTGATGTGTATCGGTAGTACGGTAGATTGACCGACGAGCCTTCCGCCCCCGGCGCACCGATTTCGCTCGGGAACCCGGTTCCGGGGTACAGGGATTGTCCCGATTCATGAAGCGACACGGTCAGAACACGCGGATCGTCATAAAAACAGGCTTGTACACCGTCGCCGTGGTGGGCATCTATGTCAATATACGCGACCCGTTCGCACCCGCCGCGCAGGAGTTCGTGGATGCCGAGGGCGCAGTCGTTGAACGTGCAGAATCCGGACGCATGATCGGGGTGCGCGTGGTGGAGTCCACCGGCGACATTGAACGCGGAATCGTACCCGTTCAGCACCAATCTCGCCGCGTCCACTGTTCCGCCGCAGTACAGCCGCGCCGCGTCGAACATACCGGGGAACGCAGGAGTGTCGCCCGGTCCGATGCCGTATTTGCGCAGGTACGCGTTTGATTGGGGCTGCTCCCCCCCGGCACGCTGTACGGCGTCAACGAAATCGGGTGTATGGACTTCGAGCAGGGCGCCCTCGGTGCAGGGCGTCGGCTCGATCCATTCCACCGGTCCACTCTTAGTGTCGAGAACCCCGTAAGCGTCCAGAAGGCGATACACCATCTTGAGGCGTTTCTGCTGGAGCGGGTGATCGTCGCGCAGGTTATACGTCAGGTATGCGTCGGAGTAAAGGAAGGCGGTTTTCTTTTTCACGAACCTATTCTACCCGCTCAAACCATCGCTTCCATCCGTTCGATACCGGCTTGGGCGTGTTCCGAATCGCGGTCACATTCCAATGCCCTGCGGTAGTTTTCGAGGGCGGCTGCATACTGCCCGCGCATCTCCTGAACGGCGGCGGGATAGTAGAAGGAATCCCGCTCCGTACCGAACAATGCAATAGTCTTCTGATTTATCGCAAGACACCGGTCGGCATCG
>JACMIS010000058.1 GCA_014381035.1 Armatimonadota bacterium | reverse complement strand
TCGGGGAACACACCGGCAAATCCCGAACCGATGAGCCAACGTGCCAGAAAGTTCACCTCCGGGACGAGTGGGAACGCCGTCACGCCGCTCAGCACCAGCCCGACGATGAAAACCCACAGGAATAGGAGGATGCGTTTTCGCAACCGCTCCCGTTCGGCGGCGTGGTCCATGATGCTAGATCACTTCCAGACCGTCTTTATCGGGGAGGGCGGGGAACGGAGCGTGTGGTTCGGCTTGATACCAGTAGGAGACTGACGCGATGTCGTCCTGAAGCGGTAGGTACCGCCCGCCGTTTCGCCAGCCCAACGCCTGAATCGTGATACGCAGATCGGTCTCGAAGCGCACCGGGTCGGAGATGTGCCAGCGGTACATGCCGAAGCGCGTTTGCGAGCGGTACACACCGTCCGGGCGGATCACCTGATGTAGTCCGGCGTAGGGCGTGCAATACTCCTGATACTGCTTTGTGACCTGGTTCTCGAAGTTGTACGACCCGCAGAAATAGTCTTCCGTGCCGGTGCCGCAGTTAGTGGGGTAATCGGTGTCGCCATCAAGGTAGAACTTGATCTCGCCCTCGCCCCACCAGCCGGTGTTGTTCACGCCCCACGCCATGTAGGTTCCGACGAACTGCCCGTGCCCCCGGACGCCGTCCAGAATCGTGTACACGTCTTTGTACGGCAGGGGGTTCGTGCGGCGGAACTGCGCGTGGAAATAGGCGGCCTCCTCGGGAATCTCGGTCAGTGCGTAATCGATCTGGTAATACAGCACCATGTCGTCGGGCGCGATGTTCTCCCACGTGATGCGGCAGCGCGAGTGGAACGGCATTTCCCAGTAGCAGTTGAACGCCGAACCCGGATTCACACACACCGGAAGCGACACGAGCGGCGCGAACGACCCCCAGCCCATCGCGAAAAAGTCGCCCGCCGGACACTCCACGGACGGCGTCTCCTCGTCGTCCCAGTAGACGCGCAGAATACTCCACCGCCAGTTTCCGGTCGGGGTCATCCAGATGTGCTGGATCGCGCCCGGCCCTTCTATATCGGCAATCGTGATCGTCTCGCCCGCCTTGACCCGTAGCGACGGCGAAATCTTCCAGCCGACACCGAGATCGCGGGCACAGTTCGCCCCGGTACCTTCGGTCGCCCGCGCCCCGCCGCCCTTCTCCCCGGTGCGATTCTCCGGCGAGATAGAGCGCGACTTCGCGCGAGACAGAAGCGACAGGTTCCCGAGGTGGGTCCCGAGTCCATTGAATGGGTTCGTCATTGAGTTGCTTCTTTCGGTTGTTCTACTCGGCGGGCACCAATCCCCACCGGTTATGGCACTTTCGGATCGTTGATCACGCCGAGAAATAACACCGTGCCCGTCGCGTCGTGAACGATGGCACACAGAAACGGGCGGTTCACAAGAAAGGGATGTGGTTTTTCCTTTATGTCTTCCATCGCGGCACCTGGGATACCCATTGCCGTGACTGCCGCCGCCTCGGAACCTTCCTCATTCACACGCAGGAAGGTTTTATGAATGACATCAGATATTCCTGTATCACGGAACGGTTCCGCAACTGGCGAGAAGTCACCCGTAGTCGGCATACCGAGCGATTCCAATGTCTTCTTTAGTTCTATGTCGTACTCGACTTCAAATTTGGGAAGGGAGAGTGCGACCCATTTCGGTGCGAACCCATCTTGTATGACTTGCCACTCGGCGGGCGAAAGCTCCGTGACGAACTCGACCGCCGAAATACCGCTCCGGGGTAGAACGACGATCATGCTTATCCCACCGCGATACGGTAGCGACACCGCCTCGTAACGGTCCCCGGTTTGCCAGCGCATCTGCCGATCTTCCCTGTGCATGAAACGTTTCGGGGATGTATTACCGATCCCATAAAACGGTTCGTCACTGGTGGCGTGTTCCGGGAATGGCGTTACCCATTTGCCTTTGAAATACACGGCGTTTGTCAGAAGCAAATCGACGCGATCGGGAAGCGAATCGTCTATGATCTGCGGTACTGCCCCCCGCGTCTTCTCGTTCGCCCAAAGATTCACGCCAGACGCTCCAATAAACGGCAACGCATCCGCATTGTAGTATCGGGCGCACCCGTCTGCGTAGTCCTGTTTTGGAATGATCTTCGACCAGATCGCGTTTGCTACGGTCCATTCATATGCCGGGGCAGATTTGCCGTTCTCCGTTCGCACGGGCGGCACGAGCAAACCCATCAATGATTGCGAGTCGCCATTGATTGTGTCTAAAGGGGTCGTATCCAGAGCGAGTACCCTCAGAAGCCCGGCTTGCATTTCCCCCTGTGAGCCGTTAGCCGCCAACAATACCGCTTGCGATACGGAATAGGGCGACAGGAACAGATTTTCGTCCGGCTTCAAGTCGGGAGCGAGTTCTTGCAGGAGAGCGATTCCAAAAGCGGTATTACCGGAAACAACAGTGCTTTTCGCCAAAGGGTGCATGGTCGTCGGTATCGGGGGCGGCAACTTTGGGGGGAAAGATGTTTCCTCGCGAGGTTGGCACCCGACCTGAAAGAGAGCACAGAACAAACCGGTGCAGATAAGGG
>JACMIS010000444.1 GCA_014381035.1 Armatimonadota bacterium | reverse complement strand
TCGTTCCTGTAACGCCGGGGATAGCGATGGTTGCGGTGAGCGATTCGCCCCAGGCAGGAAGACACCATGTCTTCCCGACGTTCCGATCTGGCATTACAATCCTCCTGAAGTCCTCTGCACTAACTATCTTCACGGCTGGCAGGGATCTAATTTATTTCTCGCGGGTATTGGGAGCGCGTACCACCCGCACTGTCTTTTGACGTTCTTCACGCCGGGGTTTTTCGTGTTTTTTTCGTGATTGGGACGAATTCGGCGCCGTTTCACCAGCTGGTTGCGTTTATAGCAATCACGACGAACTGTTTTTCACACATCCCGAACCGGACAACGGGAAGGCGTCACGAGTATCGGTCCGGCAGGAAAACAACAAGCGCGCGAGAAGCCATTCTGTTTCTGACCGCCACGTTTGCCAAGTATACGGTCGCAACGCAAGGACTGTCAAGCAAAACGTCAATGACGTTTCCCGCTTTCCCACGAAAAGACAGGGATGCGGGAACCGGAACGCCGACCATGCGTTGAACGGGGCGGCAGGAAAATCCGAACCGCCCTCCCTTCACCGACGGTTCCGCGCCGGGTGTCGGACATGACTTTAGCGCGGTGGCAAACCCTTAGAACAATATTTATAGCTATGAATCAATCCACAGATGCCGGTAGCCCTCTATCCGGCAAGACGGTCGTTATCACCGGCGCGACGGGCGGGATCGGGAGCGCGACGGCGTTGCAACTCGCCCAGTGCGGCGCACGCCTTTTCCTTTCCGGAAGAAACGAATCCCGTTTACACGCCCTCGCCGCGCAGATCGAGTACGCCGCGGGCACCGAGCCGACTCTCGTTGCCGCCGACCTTTCCGATCCCGAGCAGGCGGCGCGGTTGATAGACGCGGCGCAAGCGGCATTCGGGGAATCGCCGGACATCGTCGTCAACGCGGCGGGCGTCGGCGCGATTCGCTCTATCGAAGCACTGACGCCGGGCGATTTCCAGACGCTGATCGCGACGAATCTACTGGGCGCGATGTATCTCTCGCAAGCCGCCGTCCGGGCGATGGCACCGAAAAAGAGCGGGCACCTCCTGCATGTGGTGGGCATTCTCGGCAAAGCACCGATGGCGAACGCGACCGCCTACTGCGCCAGCAAGTACGGCTTGACCGGGTTTCTTTCCGCGCTTCGCGCCGAGGTGTCGCGTCGCCATAACATCAAGGTCACCGGCTTGTATCTGGGCGGCGTAGACACCCCCTTCTACGATAATCCGGCAATCGAGATGAAAGTCCAGCGCGACAAAATGCTTTCTGCGGATGACGCCGCGAACGCCGTTGTGTACGCCCTCTCCCAGCCGGCACACCTCGTGCTGGGCGAACTGACGCTACAACCGGACAGTCATCAACTCTGAGGCAGGTTATTGGGTCGTCAGGTGGTTGGGTCGCTCGTAACCCGATACCCCTGCCTGGTTGACTAATCAGACATATTCCTTTAGAATTGCCGCAGCATGTCCGTCTCCCATCCTGATCGTTCGGACGGTACGAATGGTCCGGTCACTCGCCCGCACTATCGCCGTGTCTACGAAGACATCGAACGCCGCATCCTGTGCGGTGACCTGTCTTTCGGGACACAGCTCCCCCTCTTGCCCGCGCTCTGTAGCGAGTATGGCGTCAGCGAGGCTCCGATCCGCCGCGCCCTCGACGAACTCGCCCGCGCCGGCTTGATCGTACGTCAGCGCGGGCGCGGCAAAGGGACCTTCGTTCAAAAGCGGATCACGCCGCCGACCATCCTGCGCGTTCTGCTGATCGGCTTCGACCTGAGCCGTACCGTGATCGAGGCATATCACGAGATCTACGGACTGCTGGACGGGGTGCGGCGTGCCGCGTCGGCGCACGGTTGCGTCGTACAAACCGTCGGCGAGGACGCGCTCGGCAGCCTCGCGCCAGCTCCGGAAGGGGTACGTCTCGGGTATCTCGTCCTTTCGCAGACACAGGAGAAGTACGAGACCGGCGGCGAGATCGCGTCCGCGCACGCGCCCTGCGTTCTGTTCAACACCCCGCATCCCCTGCCGAGGCGGTGGACGGTTTCCGTGAACATGGAAGAGGGCGCATTCCTGGGCACGGATCATCTGGCAACGCTGGGGCATCGGCGTATCGCCTATGTCGGGAAAACCCGGGGCGGATGGTTTACGCCGCGCTACGTCGGTTACAGCCGTGCCCTTCGCACCCATGGTCTTGTGGATGACGAAACGCTGGTCCGGGAAACCTCCGGCTTGAGCGCGGGCGAGGACGCCGCCGCACTGGATTCCCTGCTTGCCCTGCCCGAACCGCCGACCGCCATCTTCGCGTGCTCCGATTACCGCGCCCTGCACCTGCTCAATCACGCACAGAACCGGCTCGGATTGTCGGTGCCCGGCGACCTATCGCTTTGCGGCTACGACGACATCAGCACCTGCGAAACCGTCTCCCCGACACTGACCAGCGTGTATCATCCCCTCGTCGAGCAAGGAGAAGCCGCAGTCGAAATGCTTTTCGCCCTGCTGGACGGTGCTGCCCCCCCAGACACAATGCACCAGGTTCTGACACCGAAGTTACGTATCCGCAAATCATCGGCACCAATCGGACGGTGTTTCGACCGGACTCCCGAACCAGCGTGCCGATGAGCCGCAATACGGACCTTGCCTCGGCGTTAGTGCGGGGTGCGCTGCCGGGACGCAGAATATGACGCTGCCGAGCGGGAAGAAAGCAGCACTGACGATGGGCTGGCTCTAAGCAAGCCTGGCACGAAGTAGGGCTGAATCAGCGAAGTTCGTTAGTATGATCAGGCAACGCGTTTAACCGGGCGATTCCTTCCGAGTCGCCCGGATGAGGCGCAGACGTGGAACTGCCTCGCCTGCCTTTCCAGTCCCGGTTGCGATTCCTTGCCCGATGACAAACATTCTAAAGCAGGGCGCGGAGCATTCGCTCCGGGGCGTTCAAAAACTCGCGGGTCACGAAGTAATGCTCGGTCTCCTGCCATTCCACCTCGCGCACGTCGTCCTCGGTAAACTGGATGATTTTCGCGTGGGGGTATGCCATCAGGATCGGCGAGTGGGTCGCGATGATAAACTGCGACCCGGTGTCGTTGAGTTGCTTCAGGCGGGACAGCATCGCCATCTGCCGCATCGGAGAAAGTGCCGCCTCCGGTTCGTCGAGAAGGTAGAGCCCGCCGCCGAAAAACCGGTGCATGAACAGGTTGAAAAACGCCTCGCCGTGCGACTGCTCGTGGAGCGACCGACCGCCGTAATAGCGCGTATCGTGCGATTCGCGGTCAATCGCGGACGCATAGTTGAAGAAACTTTCCGCCCGCAGAAAAAAGCCGTCGTCGGAGCGCAGGTTCCCCTTTTCCAGCCGCAGGGCGTCGGCGAGCGGCGTTTCGATCTCGTGCGTCCGCACACGCACATTTTTGGAGCCGCCCTCGCCGGGAAAGCCCCACGCGACCGCGATAGCCTCTAAAAGCGTGGACTTGCCCGTCCCGTTCTCGCCGACGAAGAATGTCACCTGGGGATGAAACTCTATCGAATCGCTGGCTAAATGTTGCGACGCCGGGAGCGAGAACGGATGCGTCATGAACGACTCGACGTTTTCGCGTTTCAGCGATGCGGCGCGGATAAAGGGCGGACGTTCTAGCATGGGCAAAACTCGCGCTCAGTATACCGTTTCTACCCCGGCAACCCGGTCGCGGGTCAGCCACCGCGCGTTAACCGGATGGCGTCGGCTCTTAAAAACTCTCGAACGCAAACCGCCACAATCCCAAAGAAAAAGTGGGGGCGAACAACGATAGGCTGTCGTCCTCATGCAGATAGAGATACATACTCCCTTCGGGAGTATGGTGGTCCAGGATCAGTTGATCGCCATCCGCGAAACGGAAGTAGTCCCCCGCTACCAGCAATGGATATTGTGCTAGGTCGTCCCGGAGGAACGGTGTATTGCCAGACGGTCCACTCCCCCATATCGAAAAGCCGCCTCCCTGCCATTCGAGCTCCCGATACATAGCCACGAAGGCGAAATATTCCTCTGGGAAAGGCACGCCCAGTCTTTGCTCCAATCTCACCGCCCGGACAGGCTCATTGACTTCCGGAACGCTCCCCGTTACGTTCCGTATGCTCCTGTGGATCCGCTCTTCCAGGGTCAGTGCCTCGGGCACTCTAAAATCGAATGGCGGCAGTTGTAGCATTACGGTTCGCTAACTTCGAGTGCGTACCGGACTGCTTGTTCCCACGTCAGGTCACGCCCCTCTGCCCAGGAGGTGGCGAACAGTGCCGTCCCCAGAATCACACGGCACTGTTCTACTCTTTCGTTCTGCTTAGCCTGTTCGTCCGGCGACAGCGGAGCACCGATGGTCTCCCGTAACCTGTCCGCCGCCGCCCAGAGCGCGACCGCCTTCGGCAGGTTTGACTCGCTCGAAAAAACACACGCCAAACCTTCGAGCGAATAGGCGATGCCTTGCTTGTCTCCCATATCCCGACCGATGGTGAGACTTTCCTCATACAGCGACCGCGACACGACATAATCGCCCTGGTTGTGGGCGACATCCCCCAGATTGTTGAGCGAAATCACGACACCTTGCTTGTTGCCTAACTCCCGATAAATAGCGAGACTCTCCTCGTACCGCGACTGTGCCGCCACGTAATCGCCTTGCGCGTACGACAGGTTGCCCAGTCTTTGGATGGATCCCGCGATGCCGTATTTATCCCCCAACTCCAGGCGGATGGCAAGACTTTCCTCATGTAGTGACCGCGCCGCCGCATAATCGCCCTGCTTCTCGACGACACTCCCCAGACTCGAAAGTGAGTTGGCGATGCCATGCTTATTCCCCAGTTCTCGGGAAATGACATGGCTTTCCTCGTACTGCGAACGCGCCGTGACATAGTCCCCCTGAGCATACGATAAGTCCCCCAGACTGTTGAGCGAGTTGGCAATACCATATCGGGTTCCCAGTTTGCGATGGATGCCAAGGCTTTCCTCGTACAGCGACCGCGCCGCCGCGTAGTCGCCCTGATCACGGGCGATAAAGCCCAGATGGTAGAGCGAATCCGCTATCCCTTGCTCGTCCCCCACTTCGCGGCGGATGGAAAGGCTCTCCTCGTGCAGCGACCGCGCTTCGTTGTAGTCGCCCTGGGCATACGTCATCGTAGCTGTACCATGCAGCACTTTCGCCGCCGCCGCCGTGCGTACCCCGTGTGCCTGTCGCAGTGCCCGCGCCAGATGCTCCCGCCCCTCGACCATGTAACCGCGCACATACCAGAAGCGCCAGAGTGCCCCCGCCAGACGAAGGCATGCGCCGGGTGCGTCCGTCCCGGCATCCGTCACATCGGCGTCCGTCGCGCCCCAGTCGAGGACAGACCGCAGGTTATCGTGCTCCGTTTCCAGACGCGAGAGCCATTCCGCCTGATCGGGACCGCGCAGTTGCGATTCCGCCTTCTCCGCCAGTGCCAGAAACCATCCCCGGTGCCGCCGCCGCAGCAACGCCGTCACGCCGCTCTTGCCGTCGCGCTTTTCCGTGGCGTATTGCCGCAACGTTTCCAGCATGCGATACCGGGTCGCCCCGCCCTCTTCCTCGGTCAGCACCAGCGACTTGTCTACCAGACTCGTCAGCAAATCCAGCACCTCGAACTCCTCGATGGGGTCGAACCCGCAGACCGCTTCCGCCGCCTGGAGCGTCCACCCGCCGGAAAATACCGACAGGCGGGCGAGGAGCGTTCTTTCTTGCTCACTCAAGAGGTCATAGCTCCAGTCTACCAGTGCCCGGAGCGTCTGTTGCCGAGGCAGGGCGGAACGGTCACCGCCGGTCAGCAGGCGGAAGCGGCTACCGAGTCTGCTGTTGATTTCCTCTACCGAAAGGACCGGTGCGCGTGCCGCCGCCAGTTCCAGCGCGAGCGGGATGCCATCCAGGCGGTGACACAGTTCCGCGAGGGCGGGCGCGTTGCTGTTGGTCACGGCGAAATCCGGTTTGACAGAGAGGGCGCGGTCAATAAACAAACGCACGGACTCGTATTGATTCAAGCCCTGTGCGGTGGCGTCGCGCTTCTGCTTCGGGTTCGGCAGTGACAGCGAGGGGACGCGATACACCTGTTCCCCCGCGACTCCCAGGGGCTCACGGCTGGTCGCCAGGACCTGAACGTCGGGGCAGGAGCGCAATAAGGTTGCGGTGAACACGGCACAGGCGGAGATCAGATGTTCGCAGTTGTCCATCAATAGCAACAAACGCTTGCTCTTGAGATTTTCCGCGAGGATTTTCTCAATCGTCTGCCCTGGCTGATCTTTGATACCCAGCACCTGCGCCACGGTCTGTGCGACCAGGACCGCGTTGGTCAGGGGTGCCAGTTCGACCAGCCATACGCCGTCCGGGTACTCATCCAGCACGTCGGCGGCGAGTTGCTGCGCCAGACGCGTCTTGCCCGTGCCGCCCGCACCCACCAATGTGAGTAGGTGGGTCTTACCCAGCCGTGACCGCACCTCGGTCATCTCCTTCTCCCGCCCGACGAAACTGGTCAGTTGTTGGGGAAGGTTGTTGGGCAGGTGGTCGAGCGAACGGAGCGGCGGGAATGAGTCGGGCAACCGCACATGAACGAGTCCGTATACTTGCTCGGGTCGCTCCAGGTCTTTGAGGCGGTGCGCCCCGTAGTCGCGCAATTCCACCCCTTCGGGCAGATGGTCGCGCACCAGTTCGTAGGACGATGCCGACACGAGTGTCTGCCCGCCATGCCCCGCCGATAGAAGCCGAGCCACCCGGTTGAGTACGGGTCCGAAGTAGTCGTTGTCCCGCTCCTCCGCCATTCCCGTGTGCAGCGACATGCGGACGCGGACCGTGACATCGTCGGTCCAACGCTCCTGGAAAAGAGAGAGTTGCGCCTCCACGGCTGCGGCGAGGGCGTCGGGCGCGGTGGGGAAAGCGGCGCAGAAGGCGTCCCCGATGGTTTTGAAGATGACCCCACCGTTCGCTTCGATCACGCCTCGCATCAGGGCATCGTGACGAAGGAGGGCGGCTTTCATCGCCTCGGGGTACTGCTCCCAGAGCTTGGTACTACCTTCCATATCCGTGAACAGGAACGTGACCGTTCCCGTCGGCAACGGCGTGGCAGCGGAAAATCTTTGTGGCGATACGGGCGGTAGATTCTCGCTCATGGGCTACGCTATAGTTAGCGTTTAAACAATGAATTCCTCCCGCAGGAAGTTATTCGGTGCCGTTACTCTCTTTTTCTTTCTGTCGGACAACTGACAAAAAAAGTAGGGCGTCTGGAAGCGTCGTAACCCACCTTACCGCCAGTCCTTATCGCACTTAGCGTATGTATTAGCCGGACTGCCCGCCGAAGCCGACGGAGTAACTCGTCGGTCCCGTCGCCGACGAGTACATGGTCGTGTTCGCCGAGATGCTCGCCTTCGGGTAGCCGTACCCGTCGTAGAGCGCGACCTCCACCGGATACCCCGACGGCAGCGCGGCGTTCCCGCTACTGAGCGAACGCGTGATCACGTTGCCGGAAGGGTCGTACCCGAACGACGTGACGCGGTTGGAAACCGTCGGCTGCACCCGCTGCGCGAGTCCCGCCGCGCCGAAGCCATACGCGTTTGTTATCGGGTACG
>JACMIS010000443.1 GCA_014381035.1 Armatimonadota bacterium | reverse complement strand
TTCGAGGGACAGGGCAAGATCGCGATCCCTGCGGTGGCGAATTTCTTCTGGGTGTACGGCGTCGTGATCCTCGTGATCCTCGTCGCATACCGGCTTCGTTTTTCCGTGGAAGGGTTGAAATACCTGTCCGTGCGCGAGGACGAGATCGCGGCGCAGGCGATGGGCGTCAACACCACACAGACCAAGGTAAACGCGTTCGTGCTCGGGGCGTTCTTCGCCGGGGTCGCCGGGGCGTTGTTCGCGCACTTCGACCAGAATGTGCAGAGTTCGTCGTTCGGGTTCGTGCGCTCGTTCGACTTTGTCACGATGATCGTGCTCGGCGGACTCGGGTCCATCACCGGCTCGGTGCTCGCCGCCGTGGTGTTGACCGCACTCCCGGAGATTTTGCGCAACTCGCTCACGTCGCTCGGACCGCAGTTCAACCAGTACCGTCTCGTCGCGTATGCGATCCTGCTGATCGTGCTGATGCTGACACGACCGCAGGGAATCTTCGGGCGCGGCGAGTTTTCGTTCGGGGGTATGTTCGGCAAGCGCGACAAAAAGCCGCCGTCCGCGCCGCTGACCCCGGCGTAGTTCGGGGGTTTCACCCCCCGTAGAAACGAGTCGCCATGCTTTTGTCCGTGCTGACCACGGTTCACGTTATCGCCGGGGTGTTCTGCCTAGGGGCGGGGGCAGCATCGGCCCTCATGAAACCCAAGGGTGGGCGGTGGCACCGCGTCGCGGGCAGGGTCTTCATCCGCGCACTTGCGGTTTCGGCGGTCACGGCGGGCGTACTGCTTTGCTTCCGCTTCCAACCCTTCTTTTTCGCGCTGTCGGTGCTTTCGTTCTATTTCGGTTTTTCCGGCACCCGTGTTCTGGAACGCCACCGGGGGATCGTCTCCCGACCTGCACCCGCAAGCCCCCTGGACTGGTTGGCGGCAGGCGCGGTTCTGTCCGTCACGGTGCTCGCCGCGTACTGGCACCGCATCGGTGTTCTCGGCGAAGATGCGGGCGCGGTCCTGGGACTGTTAGCCTTCGCCGTGGTCGCCGCCGGGTACGACCTGTGGCGTTTCGCGCTCCCCGGTGTCCGTCTGCCGCTACAATCGCTGCACGTTTTCGAGCATTTGACCAAAATCAGCGGAGCCTACATCGCCGTCTGGTGCGCTTTCACCGCGAACGTCGCGCCGGAAGGGGTGCCGGGCGTCTGGACACAGATCGCCCCGGCGGTGATCGGCACGCCGATTCTTCTGTTTGTCGCGAACCGCTATTACCGCAAGTGGAGAAATCCGGCTGCCAAACGATGACCACGGAAAAGTGGGAGCCGGTCAAAACCGGCGTCTGGCTCTCCCGCGTGATTCAGGTGATAACATATAGTACGCCGCGTGTCTACTACGGAGCGATACCAGCGTCTCCGGATTTTATTTGTCGAAACCGTTTCTGTAGCGAAGCGGCGCGAACCGTTCTTTCGCGGCGAAACACAGGTTTTAGATTAATCGGTACGACACCGACCATTACGCCGCCACACGGGAACCTAAATCGGACGACGAAGTGCGTTCTTTTTTACTTCAATGTCGTTGTGCGAAAGTTTTATCTGTTTTTTTGCCGTAACTGCTGGGAGTCCTGGCGATGGGCGGGCTGGTAATCGGGTTGATTCTCAAGGTACGGCGAGGTGATGCTTGAGAACACCGAATATCACACTATTATTTCGGGTGGAAAGTAAATATATATGGAAAACAGAGTGGCAGTTTTCGTTGATTTTGAGAATATTAAGCGAGCGGTTGACGATTATTTTGTGAATGAACGGGTGGAACTGCGCCGGATCTTTGAGGAGATCGGCAAGGTTACCGAGGGACGGATTGTATTAAAACGGGCATATGCGGACTGGGGCGTTTTTAAGGATTATCGCTCCGACCTATTGGACAATGCGACCGAACCGATTCAGACTTTTTCCCTGACGTATAAAGGCAAGAACGGCGCGGATATTAAGATTGCGATTGATGTGATGGACGTGGTACTCCGGCAGTCGGATATCACACACGTCGCGCTGGTTTCCGGCGACTCGGACTTCACGCCGCTGGTGCTCAAACTGCGCGAAACCGGACGCTACGTGGTCGGGGTGGGGGTACGCTCGAATACTTCGACCTATCTCGCGAAAGCCTGTGACCGCTTCTGCTACTACGACGACCTGCACGGCGCGGACAACACGGAACTGCCCGAACGCTCGATCCCCGCGACGCCGATGGATCAGGTAGCACTGCTGGCGAAAGGGCTCGCCGCGCTCGGGAACCGCCCGGTGCCCGGCTCCGCACTGAAAACCACGATGCGCAAGATCGACCCGATGTTCGACGAAACGCGGGCGGGGCATACGTCCTTTCTGGAGTTCCTGCGCGCGCACGGCGACATCATTGACCTGCACAAACCCGCCATCGGCGATGTGACGGTCGCGCCGAAAGGGCGATTGGAAGGCGGTCTGGAAGCAACTCTGCTACCACCGGCGACGAACGGCATGAATGGAGCGGGAATGCCGCGTAGTGATGGTGCCGCGTTGTCGCGCTACTCCGCCGTTTCCAGCCCGCAACCGTTCGCGCCGCTCGAATCGAACCCGGTGTATACCACGGTCGCGCCGCACCTGATGTCTTCGGGCGAACGGCTCCGGCTGTGGCTCCGCGATAATAACTTCCGCTATGTGCCGTCGGCGGAGCGGCACCAGATCATCCGCGTCATGTACGATCTTTTCGCCGACCCGGAAAACAACGATCTTTCACTCAAGGAAGCGAAAGACCGGTTGCACCTCTGGTTCGAGGAGAATCGCCCGTCGGTGCCGTGGGAGAGTATCAACAGCACGGTTTACCATCTGTTCTACACGTGGTGCTTTTTCTTCGACCGCTCGGACGGCGACGAGGGCAAGCAACTCTGGGACCGCCGAACGTCATTGCAAGCCGATATTCACAGCGCGGACGAACTGATCACGAAGTGTGAACGCGGGATCGCTCGCAAACTGTGGGAGCGGGATCGCGGCGATGTGGACGCCGAAGCTCTCAACGAATGGCTCTACGACGGCGACAAGGAAAAGTACGAGTACATCGAGGAGATGGTGAAGTCGGTCTCGGCGAACATGGGGAACGGTGCCCCGACCGGTCTGGGAGTCAATGGCTTTCCGGTCATGAACGTGAAAACACTCGCGGGATAAGAGGTTCTCTTTCCTTTCCTTTTTCTTGTTTTGTCCTTCGCGGACGGCGCCAACGCATCGTTGGATCGGTTTCACCTGCGGTGCTGTGATTATGGTTGGTTGTTCTGGTTCGGTCCTTCCCCGCTAATTCATCGTTCTCGTTTCACACACTCCGGTTTACAACCTATAACGATTATTTCGCGGGAAAACAGCAAGGGCTAACCCGGAACGCGCGAAGCCTGACGTAGACCCAGCACCGCGGGTCCAACGATGCAACGCGTGGTTGCCCCCGTCCGGGAAGGACAAAAAAGAAAGAAATATTTCATCGCGGATGTTGCGAACCTGTAGGGCTGTGGTATTATTTTTTATAGAACTGGTTGACAGAAGCAAGGGACAGAGTGGGTAAGACCACTTGGTTCAGGGCAGACTGTAGGTCAGCACCCCGACGGGCGAGCGCGTTGCCCCGAGGTCGTGCTGGCTTTTTTCATTTTTGGGGTAGTGTATTCAGCGTGGCGACGAAAGGTAGCATCGAATCCGAAGTAGCGAACGCGGTCGTACGATTCCAGCGGGAACAGCAAGGGCGCGGCGCGACCGACGTTCGGGCGCACCTGCTCGGTGATTTGATCGTGGTGCGGTGCGCCGGGATCTTCACCCCCACCGAGGCGCACCTCGCGGTTTCGGACGAGGGACGGCGGCTGATCAAAAGTGCGCGGCAGGAACTGCGCAGCATCAACCGGAGCGAGATCGAAGGGATTGTCGCGCAGATCGCGGGTTGCGCGGTCGTGCGCAGTTACTACGACCTGGAAGTCGGCGCGGCAGAGCAGGTCGAAGTATACGTGCTGTCGTTAGACGTGGAAAAGCGTCTGCTCCGTCAGGATGTAGACAGGCTATCGGGGATCGCGCCCAGGCGTTCCTGAACATCGAACAAAAGAATAACGTGTGTGACCGGGAAATCACGACAGGCGATTTTCCGGTTTGGTTGCCAATATCGAAGGGCGGCGTTGTTGTAACAGCGTTGCCAGTCGCGAAGGAGGCCAAAGGTTCGCGGTGCCAGATCGTCGGAAACGGAAGTTTCCGTAGCGATACAGCACCCGCCCCTTTGGCCTCTTTTTTTGTTTGGGCGTCTCGGTGAAGTTACGAAGGAAAATACGATGTTTACACTTTTCGCACAGGCATTCGGGTTCATGTTCTTGCTGTCGCTACTGTATGTGATGGTTGCCGAATGCCATGCGTGCTCGGTGCGCGAAGAAAAGCAGTTCGCGCCGAACAAAATACGCTTCAAAGGGAGCGACTGGATTTTTGAACGCATCGTGACGAGTGCCGCGTTCCACAAATACATCAAACACTAAAGGATACTGCCATGCTTGACGTTCTACTGATCGGACTGACCGTGCTATTTTTCGGGCTTGCGGCGGGGTACACCCGTGTCTGCAACAAACTGTAATCGTAAAGGGGAAACCGATGGAATACATCGTTATCGGCGTACTTGCGCTCGCTCTGCTGGCATACCTGATGTATGCCCTGCTGCAACCGGAGCGTTTTTAGGAAAAATCTATGACATTCAACGGAATTTTGCAGATACTGCTGTTCTTCGGCATTCTGCTACTCACGGTGAAGCCGCTCGGAACCTACATGGCTCGCGTATTCACCGGGGAACGGACGTTCTTGACGCCCGTGCTCGGTCCCGTCGAACGGGGACTGTACAAACTGTTCGGGGTGCGCGAAGACGACAGCCAGCGGTGGACGACCTATGCGTTCTCCATGCTCGCCTTCAGCATCGTCGGCATGTTAATGACGTACATCCTGCTCCGCTTACAAGGCTCGCTGCCACTCAATCCGCAAGACTTCGGTCCGAAACAGATGCCCGCCGATCTCGCGTTTAATACGGCGGCATCGTTCACCTCGAACACCAACTGGCAGTCCTACGCGCCGGACTACACGCTCTCCTACTTTTCCAACATGGTGGCACTCGCCACGCACAACTGGATGAGTGCGGCGACGGGTATCGCGGTCGCCATCGCCCTGGTGCGCGGTTTCGTGGCGAAAAACGCCCCTCAGGAAGTCGGGGCAAAGGACATGCGCCCGAACGGTATCGGCAACTTCTACGTGGACGCCACCCGCGCCACGCTATATGTACTCCTGCCGATCTGCCTCGTGTACGCGCTTTTCCTGGTCGCACAAGGGGTGCCGCAAAACTTCCTGCCGTATACGGAAGTAACCACCATCGAGGGGGCGACGCAGAAAATCGCGCAGGGACCGGTCGCGTCGCAGGAAGCGATCAAGATGCTCGGCACGAACGGCGGCGGGTTCTTCAACGCGAACTCCTCCCATCCGTTCGAGAACCCCAACCCGTTCGTCAACTTCATTCAGATGCTGTCCATCTTTCTGATACCGGCGGGTCTGACCTACACGTTCGGCAAGATGGTCGGCAACGTGAAACAGGGTTGGGCACTTCTCGCCGCGATGAGTGCGATGTTCCTGACCGGCGTTTTCGTCTGCTACGGCTTCGAGCAAGCGGGTAACACCCAGT
>JACMIS010000057.1 GCA_014381035.1 Armatimonadota bacterium | reverse complement strand
CATCGCGTCGGGAACGCCGCTGATGATTTTCGCGGGTCAGGAATACGGCACCGGCTCCAGCCGCGACTGGGCGGCGAAGGGCACCAACCTGTTAGGCGTCAAAGCGGTCGTCGCGCAATCGTTCGAGCGTATCCACCGCTCCAACCTGGTCGGCATGGGGGTCCTCCCGCTCCAGTTCAAGGAAGGCGACTCCTGGCAATCGCTCGACCTATGCGGCGACGAAACGTTCGACCTGACCGGCTTGGAAGGGGGACTGAAACCGCGCCTCGAAGTCACGCTCACGGTCCACCGCTCAAACGGCGAGGAGCTAACCGTCCCGCTGATCCTGCGCATCGACACGCCGATTGAGGTCGACTACTACCTGCACGGCGGGATTCTCCCATATGTGCTCCGACAGCTGATGGCGTAGTCAGAAGCTGAATTCTTCTGTACTCGCTCTGCTAAGCGAGTACAGGAGAACTCATCTTTCTGTTTTGCGCGAACCCGTCGCGCTGTCTACAGTTGCTACCTGGACCAAAAGATCGCAATCTAGACTGTGCAGTGCTTATTCGGCGGGGGCGAAGAAATTTGATTGGTTACTAGAGTGGACCAGTTTTGTCTCGAAATCATAGAAGAGCCACAGGGCGACATATATCGGCGACTGATTGCGCTGGCGGCAAGAAACTGCGACCGGTTCTATCTGGTTTGGTGGGAGCAGTTGACTTTCAACGAGAACGCCGACGGCATTGTCGTCGAGCTTTCCCGCTGGTTTCTGCGCGAGGAAACCACGGATACCTGGGATGGCACCCTTTTGTTCGGTCACTTCGCCAAACTACGTCACTATGAACTTTGCGCCGAATCTGCGGACATACTGACGCGTGTTGGTCGGCTTTATGCATGGCTTGCCCCGGACTTACCCGAAGACCTTACGTTTTATACTAGCGACGGCGCACTGTGGATGGCGAGTGTTTCGCACGAATGTGGGGCAGGTTTCGACGGCAGGTGGGTTTCGACGGCGTACCTGAACCGACACATACCCGAAATCGAGCTGGTCGAATTTCCTCGTGCGGTAGGATTCATCGAGCGACCCATCGGAAATGTCACGGGTGGAGAAGGAGCGGACGAAATACGTACGCTTCCTCCTGGCTAATTGTCTGGGTACGCTAAGCGACCTGTTTGGTGTACTGCAACTCTTCTGGTTGCTTCTCGAACCCGAAACGGAAGTTGATCCCGAGCATGCCGACGTTATCGACTTCGTTTGAGGTCCAGACCGCGTCCGCGCCGTGCTTTTTGGCGTAGGTCAGGGCGTGGATCTTCAGTGCCGTGGCGATGCCGCGCTTGCGGTGCGACTCCAGAACACCGGTCATGCCGGTGTGCAGGTCGTTATTCGCCGCGCTGCCCCAGAGCATGGTGACCCCAACATATTCCCCGGTTGCTTCGTCCACGGCAAGTATGTTCGCATCCGGTAGGAAGCGGGGGCTGTCGAAACGCTTCATGAACTCGTCCATCGGAACGCGGGTTGGCTCCTCGGTGTGCGGAATATCGTTCATCATCTGCCATTGCAACGCTTCGAACCGGGTGTAAACGTCGGGATCGCTTCCCTTGAGTTCGGTGAACGTTCGTATGGCGATTCCTTGCGCGGCAACTTTCTCTAATTCGGCGACGTACTGCGCCGGGTCAAAGTTCGCCGGATTGCATTTGCTGGTTTGTTCGCGCTGCGCAATCTCGAAGCCACGGTCGGCAAGGAAGCGCATCGCTCGCTCCCGGTCCGCTAACGTGTCCGTATGGAACGCGGTCGGGGTGAACGGACGAAGGGCGGCAAGAAGGTGTTCGTACATTCCTTTGCCGAAGCCGCGTCCCTGGTATTCAGGCAACACGGCGACCTGCAAATGAAACTTGTGCGGGTCGTAGAACGACATGTGTTGCCCATATTCCCCGACCGCGACCGCTTTGCCGTCCACTTCCAGCAGGAACCGATCATGCCGCAGTTTCTCGTTGCGCTGTTCGTCGCCGTGTCGCAGTTCGCCCGCGGTGACCGGGAATTCATGCCAGACAGTGCTCATTACTTCTGCAACCGCTTCGTAATCACGTGGGGTCGCCTGTCGGATCGCGAACGGTTCGTCGCGCACGACACGGCGATACTCGATCCACGCCGGTTCTTTGACGAAGCCCAGTTTTTCGTTGATCGAAAGCATGGCGCGGTTCGACTGCGCGTTCCAGGTACGAACCACGGGTGCATTCGTGTCTTTCGCGTACCGCACCGCGCGAATTTTCAACGCCAGCGCGATCCCGCGACGGCGGTATTCCGCCAATACGCCGGTCGCGCCGGTCCAGAGCTTTTCGTCGGCAAGGCTCGCCCAGAGTTGGGAAATACCGACGTATTTATCGCCCTCCGTGGTGTCAACGGCGACGAAGTAGCCGTCGGGGAGCAAGCCGGGGTTCTCGAACGTGTTCTTCTTCCAGTCGTGGAACGTCGGAACGGTGGAGGCTTCGCTACTCGGCATGTCCAGCGAGATTTGCGCTTCTAAATTGTACAACTTCCGGTCCCGGCACGGATCGGATTCCAGCTCGCGCAGGGTCTGAATAACGATCCCTTTCGCCGCGACGTTTTCGACAATGCCGGAGTAGGGGGTGAAGTCGAAACCGGTGGGGTCCAGACACGATTCCCATTCGCGCATCACTTCCTCGTAGCCGTTTTTGGCGAGGAATCCGAGGGCGGGTATCTTGCCTTCCTGTCCGTACGCCTTGAGGAAAATCGGGTCGTAGGGTTCTAATTCGGTCAACAGGAGGCTGTATAATCGGGTGCCGACCCCCTGGTGCTGAAAATCGGGGTGTACTTCAATACTGACATCGAATTTTTGCGGGTGAAACTGCCAGGGACCCTGGCTGTATTCCCCGTAGGCAACGACGACACCTGATTCATTTTCGACGACGTAGCGGGCGTGTATAAATTTTTGGTTTCGTTTCTCGTCCTGGTCGCGCCTTTCCTCGGCGGTCTCGGCGTGTTGCGGAAAGTTCAGGTTATAAATTTCGGTGATACGTTCATAGTCGCCCGGCACGAACGGGCGTATCGCGATAGAGGTAGGAGCAGACATCATAAATTTCCTTCCGCGAAAAATCTTTCGCTACGATGGTATCGCTCCACACCCTTGCTTTGCTAAACGCGATTTTAATCGCGCGTCTTAGCGTAGCCCCTTGCTTTTGAGGAGTTCATCCGCCCATAGGGAATCGGCAGGGGGCAACGCCGGAACGGGGTCGCGCCGATAGTCGATGCTACGGTCAAAGCCACCTCGCGCATAGACTTTCGTGATCGCCGCTTGCATATCCAGAACCACATCGGGAAACCCCGCCGTAAGCGGGACCAAAATGCGTGGCAAACGCTCCCGGACCGATGCCGCCCAAACGTCAAACTTATTGCCACTGCCTGCACGATGCAGGCACACGGAGTAATGCCACAAATCGCCCGCCCTGGCGATGACGAGATCATGCGGCGCGGCAGTCGTGTATGCCCCGTCTCGCAAAAGGTCGATCTCAATCAGGTGAGTACCACTATTCAGCACCGTATCTCGCTTTTTGAGATAAACGTCCCGCCCGTTCGACTCGCGGTTCTTGTTCCTCGGACTCAAAACTTCAATCACGGCGACAAGCGTTTCTTGCTTGTCGGTGGTCCTGATCTCCAAGTAAGATTCATATACTTCCTCATCAGTGTACGAAACACAAAGCGGTCCGTCCGCGACGTGTGCGCCGGTCTGAGCGGGAAGGAACGGTTGTAGTGAGCGGCGTGGACGCTCAATCAAGGCGATGTCCGGGTGGGTATTATCCTCCAAAGACCGGAAAACTCGCTCCTCAACGCAGGCGACGAACTGAATGGGTAACTGCGCGTTCAGACAACCCATGATTTCGGTGACAAGAGAAGCGTGTATGCCGCGCCACCAGCGAGGATTTTCCAGATACGGGTCCATTCCTGGAAACGGACTGGGCATTGCACATCATCTCCTAACGCGTCGGATTGTACCCCGATTATACCGTTTACCGCGAGGGCGGCTGTCCTGTATAATGGTCGCATGATGACAGAGTATCAGGTCAGCGTCGGGATGGAATGCCATGCCGAACTGCTGACACAGTCCAAGATGTTTTGCGGGTGCGAGAACGCGTTCGGGGGCGAGCCGAACACCCGCACCTGCCCCGTGTGTCTCGGTCTGCCGGGGACGCTCCCCGTGTTCAATGCCGCCGCTGTCGAGCACGTCGTGCGCACCGCATTGGCGTTGAACTGCGAGATTTCGATGCGGACGATCTTCCACCGCAAGAACTATTTCTACCCCGACCTGCCGAAAGGGTATCAGGTATCGCAGTACGGCAACACGCCTATCGGCACGAACGGCTACCTCGACATTGAGAAAGCGGACGGTACGACGAAGCGCATCCGAATCACCCGTGTTCATCTGGAGGAAGATACCGGTAAGAGCATCCACAGCGACGGTTTGGGCTATTCCGTGATGGACTACAACCGTGCCGGGGTCCCGCTCATGGAGATCGTTACCGACTTCCCGCCCGATGTCGAATCCGCTGAGGAAGCACGCCTATACGCCGAAACCCTGCGCAACATCTTGCTCTATCTCGGCGCGTCCGATGGGCGGATGGAGCAAGGTTCGCTACGCGTCGAACCGAACCCGTCGGTACGCCCGGTCGGCTCAGATAAATTCGGCGTGAAGACCGAGCTTAAAAACCTGAATTCGTTCCGCAATGTGCAAAACGGTATCGAGTACGAAATGACCCGGCAGATCGCCGAGATTGAGGCCGGGAAAACCGTAATTCAGGCGACGTACGGCTGGGACGCCGAAAAGGGCGTGACGGTCTTGCAACGGGTGAAGGAGTCGGAACAGGAGTACCGTTACTTCCCGGAACCCGATCTGATCCCGATTGAGTTTACGCCGGAGTATGTCGAGCGGATGCGTGCGTCGATCCCGGAACTCGCGCTGGCGAAGAAAAACCGCTTCGTTTCGGAGTACGGATTGCCGCAAGCCGACGCGCTGGTGCTGGTGAACGACAAAGCGACCGCCGATTTTTACGAGGATGCGGTACGTGCAGGCGGCGAACCCAAAGCCGTGTCGAACTGGCTACTCGGGGAAGTGACCCGCCTCGCCAACGCCGCGAATGTTCCCGTCGCCCAAACAAAGATCACCCCGACCGCGCTGACCGAACTGACCGGCGTTATCGCGGATGGTACTATCACCGGCACCATCGCGAAGAAGGTGATCGAGGAAATGTTCAACACCGGAGAATCGCCGTCCGCCATCATCGAGCGGCTCGGCTTGAAGGTCGCGGGAACGGATGTCGTCGCCGGGATCGTGGCGAAAGTGGTAGCCGCGAACCCCGATGTCGTCGCCAAAATCAAGGGCGGCAACGATAAAAGCATCGGGTTCCTGAAGGGGCAGGTGATGAAAGAAACCAAGGGACAAGCCCGCCCGGACGACATCGACCGGCTTCTCGCCGAGGCTATCGCGAACGCTTAGCCTGATACCAGATCCCGTTGTTCCTGCCAAGGTCGTCGGCACATGAACCCGTGCCGACGACCTTTTCGGGGAGTTTCCTACACATCCTCCCCAATCAGTTCGACGGGTTCATCCGGGACCGGGGTAACGTCCGCCCAGGTTTTGCCGGTCTTAACGTCTACTTCGAGCGGGGCGTCAAGCGTATATACTCCTGTCATCGCCGAGCGGATGTGCGGGGCGAGCAGGGGCACTTCATCTGGCGTCGTCTCGAACAGCAGTTCGTCGTGGACTTGCAGAAGCATCCGCGCTTTAAAACCCTCCCTCACCAGCATGTCCCGCACGGCGACCATCGCGAGTTTCATGATGTCCGCCGACGTTCCCTGAACCGGCATGTTCGCCGCCGCCCGCTCCGACGCTTGCCGGAACTGGAAGACGCGGCTGTTGATGTCGGGAATGTACCGCCGCCGCCCGAACAGCGTTTGTACGTAACTGTGCTCCCGCGCGAACGCCACCGTGTCGTCAATATAGGAACGCACACCGGGGAAGCGGGCGAAATACGACTCCTTCAAGTCTTTCGCTTCCTTGAACGAAATGGCAAGGCGTTTGGCGAGCGCGAACTCCGAGATGCCGTAAATCACAGCGTAGTTGACCGTCTTCGCCGCGCGGCGCATGTCGCCAGTCACATCCGCCGGGGCGACGCCGTACATTTTGCTCGCGGTGTACTTGTGAATATCCTCGCCCGAGCTGAACGCCGCGACGAGTGCCGGGTCTTTCGTCACATGCGCGAAGATGCGTAGCTCGATCTGCGAGTAGTCGGCGGAAACCAGAATGTTGCCGTCGGCGGCAATGAACGCCCGCCGGATCTCGCGTCCGATCTCGGTACGCACCGGGATATTCTGCAGGTTCGGGTTCGACGACGAGATACGCCCCGTAGCGACCAGAGCCTGATTCAGCGTCGTGTGAAGCCGTCCCGTATCGCTACGAACCAGGGCTGGCATGGCATCGGCGTACGTGTTTTTCAGCTTCATCAAGCCGCGATGCGACAGCACCTTCGCCACAATCGGGTAGTCGGTCGCCAGTTCTTCCAATGCCTCGACGCCGGTGGAGTAGCCTGTCTTGGTTTTTTTGTTCGCGGGAATTTTCATCTTCTCGAACAGCACTTCCTGCAACTGCTTCGTCGACCCGATGGAGAACGTTTCCCCCGCCATCGTGTAAATCTCGGTTTCCAGATCGGTGATTTTGGCTTCTAACTCGCCGGTGATCCGTTTCAACGTTGCCGAATCCAGTACCATACCGGTGGTTTCCATCCCGGCGAGGATGGGTGACACCGGCAGTTCCAGCGTCTCCATCACGCGGAGCGTTCCTTCGGCGGAAAGGCGCGGCTCCTGTACCTTCATCACGGCAAGCAGGGCATCGGCGGCGGCGAACGACTCGCTTTTTTCGTGCGCGGCGATGTCTGTTGCCTCCATGTCCTTCCGCGCTTTTTTGTCCAGCGGGTGCAGTTCCCGGTCGGCGTAGTCCTTGGCAATGTCGGCGAGCGGGAATGCCGCCCGGCGTCCGGCATTGAGCAGATACGCGCCGATCTCGGTGTCGAACACCACGCCGCGCAGCGCGATCTTGTGACACAACAAAATCCCCGCATCAGTTTTCTGGTCGTGGCAGACCTTATGGGTCTTCGGATCTTCGAGGATAGTTTTTAGGATCGCTCTGCCCCCTGCCCCCGCCCCCTCGGAAGGGAGAGGGGGAGCCAGAGACGGAATCGGGGCGTGATCCGGTTCGTCGAAAAGCGATCCCTGCGGAAGCGAAGGAGGCGATCCAACTTGCTCGGCTTTGGCTCCCTCTCTCCCTTCCGAGGGGGCGGGGAGGGCTTCCCCAACTT
>JACMIS010000442.1 GCA_014381035.1 Armatimonadota bacterium | reverse complement strand
TGGTGATTGACACCGGGAAGCGGAACGCCGCCGACTTTATCCTGTGGTTTACCAACAAGCCGAACCACATCATGAAGTGGGACTCGCCGTGGGGAACCGGCTATCCCGGCTGGCATATTGAATGTTCCGCCATGAGCATGAAATACCTCGGCGACACGTTCGACATTCATTGCGGCGGGAACGACCATATCCCGGTTCACCATACCAATGAGATCGCGCAATCGGAGTGTGCGACTGGAAATCCGTTCGTGCGCTATTGGATGCACACGGCGTTTCTGGTACTGACAAGCGGGAGAATGTCGAAATCGAAAGGCGGATTTTTGACTGTACAGACCTTGGTGGATTCCGGCTACGACCCGCTGGCATATCGCTACCTGTGCTTACAGGCGCATTACCGCTCCGAATTGACACTCGCCTGGGAGTGGGACGGTGATTCGCAGGAAAAGGGACGCGCCGAATCTCTGGATGCCGCGCGGACTGCATTGACCCGCTTATATGAAAAGATCGCCCGCACGACGGACGAACCACTCAAAGCCGATGACGCGTACCAGTCCGCGTTTGACGAAGTGCTTTCCGCGCTGAACGATGATCTGAACGTGCCGAAGGCGTTGGCGACGCTGAATACCTATGCGTCTCCTCGCTTGTGGAAGGCGTTCGACGCGATCCTCGGTCTCGACATCGAAAAACGTGCCGTGGCTCCCGAGGAGGAGACTGCGCCGCCGGAAATCCTTGCTTTACTCGAAGAGCGACAGGCAGCCCGGAAAGCGAAAGACTTCGCCCGGTCCGACGCCGTCCGTGCGGAGATCGCCGCGCTCGGCTGGGAAGTCGCGGACACTCCGCAAGGTCCTACAGTGAAGCGCAGGGCGTAGCGAAACTGTGTCAGTCTCCAACGGGTAGGCGAAACAGGGAGTTGACAATTCGCACCTTACAACTGAACGACCCTACGATAAGGGGCGTCTCGGAAAACGGGAAAAATAAAGTACCCTAAGCCGGTTAAATGGTGTGCGATGCGCATCCAAAATAACCCCTTGACAATCAATAACCATTTGGTTATAATTAGTTCATGATCGCTTCCAACTTTCGCAGAAATCGAAACGACGTTCGCATAGGCGAGGATTCACAATGCACGCCGAACCGACAGCCGTTCTGAAAGTCTTGTCTGACCCAACCAGGCGTGCAATTTTCGAGCGCTTGAGCAGAGATGGTGAAATGACGGTGCATGCCTTAACCGATACGTCCGGGGTATCGCAACCCGCCATTTCGAAGCACCTCGGCGCACTCAAAATAGTCGGCTTGGTGCGCGGCCGACGTGACGGACGTGAGACGTATTACAGTGCCGAGCCGAGAGCACTGGCACCGCTGATGGATTGGATCAGTTTTTATTCGGCCTTCTGGCATAACCGATTTGACAGTTTGGAAGCCCTGTTGAAAAGGATGGATTCATGACGCAAACCAACGACACCAAAATGCTGATTGTAGAGAGGGAGATGCCACATTCTCTCGAAAAAGTCTGGCGGGCACTCACACAGGGCCCGCTAATTGAAGAATGGCTAATGAAGAACGACTTTCAACCTGTCGTGGACCATCGCTTCCATCTTCGCGCAGAATGGGGTGTCGTCGCCTGTCAGGTCCTGACAGTCGAACCGAACAAAACGCTGTCTTACACGTGGGCGGCCTATGGTCTCGAAAGTATCGTCACCTGGACTCTCACCCCTACGAGCACGGGGACCCATCTGCGCATGGAGCAGTCGGGCTTCCGACCGGACCAGGAGCAGGCTTATCAAGGTGCCAGGGGTGGGTGGCAGCAGTTCTTTGTGGACCTGGAGCAGGTATTGGCGCGGATAGCTTGACGGCAGCACAACTCAAAGCTAAACTTGCAGGATGCAGAGAAATGCTCGGAAGAAAGAACTACGCGCAGGAACAAATCGAAGTAGCCCCAGCATTGGTTGAGACGGACCATCTTTCACGCCAGAGTTCAATAAGATGAAACAGGAGCAGCCGATGACCTACCCCGACTACGGTTCGATCACCATCCGCGGTGCGCGGGAGAACAATCTCAAGAACGTATCGCTCGATATTCCCAAGCGTCAGATCACCGTGTTCACCGGGGTATCGGGCTCGGGCAAGTCCTCCCTGGTTTTCAGCACCATTGCGGCGGAAAGCCAAAGGCTGATCAACGAAACCTATCCGACCTTCGTGCAGCAATTCATGCCCCGTTATGGCCAGCCTGACGCCGATTTGCTGGAAAACATTTCGGCGGCCATCGTCGTTGACCAGCAAAGGCTGGGTGGGAATTCGCGCTCGACTGTGGCGACGGTGACCGACACGGCACAGATGCTGCGTGTGCTTTTTTCCAGGCTGGGTGAGCCGCGTCTGCCCGCGCCAAGCTACTATTCCTATAACGATCCGCGCGGCTTGTGTCCGGACTGCGAAGGCATCGGTCAGGTGGCGGCGATGGATATGGCAGCGGTGGTGGATGAGAGCAAGTCGCTCAATGGGGGGGCACTGCTCTGCAAGGGTTTTGAGGTTGATAGCTGGTGGTGTGCCATCTATTTCCGCTCCGGCATGTTCGATCTCGACAAGCCAATCCGTGACTACTCGGTCGAGGAACGCGCCAACCTCTTCGATCTCGATGACGGACGCAAGATCAAGGTCGACAAGATCAACCTTACCTATGAGGGCGTGGTTCCCAAGCTGAAGCGCTCGCTGGGCAGCAAGGACCCGGAGACGGTGCAACCCCATGTCAGGGCCGAATATGAGCGTGTTTTCACCCGCAAGGTCTGCCCCGCCTGCAATGGCACGCGGCTAAAGGCGGAGGTGCTGGCGAGCAGGATTTCCGGAAGGAATATCGCCGAATTGTCGTCCATGCAGGTGAGTGATCTCGCCGCACTGGTGCGTACCATCGAGGCACCTCAGGTAGGACCGATGCTGGCGGCTCTAACTGCGCGGCTGGAAAACCTCGTCACAATCGGGCTGGGCTATCTCAGCCTTGACCGCGAGAGCTCGAGCCTGTCGGGTGGGGAGAGCCAGAGGGTCAAGATGGTGCGCCACCTCGGCTCGTCGCTGACCGACATGACCTATGTATTCGACGAGCCCTCGGTGGGTCTGCATCCCCACGATGTGGGGCGGCTGGCCGGGCTGATGAAGCAGCTGCGCGACAAGGGCAACACGGTTCTGATCGTCGAACACAAGCCGGACATGATTGCCATCGCCGACCATGTGGTGGACATGGGGCCCTTTGCGGGTAGCAAGGGCGGCGAAGTGGTCTACGAGGGCGATTTCGCAGGGCTTTTGACCTCGGGTACGCCGACTGGCAACCACATGAAAAAGCACCAGCCGATCAAGGACAAGGTGCGTAAACCCAGTGGCGAGCTCAAGATCGGGCACGCCCGACTCAACAATCTCAAGGACGTGTCGGTCACCATCCCGAAGGGCGTGCTGACGGCCGTTTCCGGCGTCGCCGGCTCGGGCAAGTCATCGCTCATCCAGGGTTGCCTACCCCAGGCTTATCCGGAAACTATCTTCATTGACCAGAATCTGGCTCGCGGTTCGCGGCGGTCCAACACGGCGACCTATACCGGCATTCTCGACAATGTGCGGAAGGCCTTTGCCAAGTCCAACGCGGTTGATGCGGCACTGTTCTCTGCCAATTCCAAAGGGGCGTGCCTGGACTGCAATGGGCTTGGGGTCATCTATACCGACCTTGCCCATCTCGATCCCATGGTCACCACCTGCGAGACCTGCGAGGGCCGGCGCTTCCTGCCTGAAGTGCTGGAGCACCGGTTGCGCGGCAAGTCTATCAGCGATGTTTATGAGATGAGCGTTGCGGACGCGATTGACTTCTTCACCGAGCCGGCCGTCGCTAAGGTCCTGCAGGGGCTTGACGATGTGGGTCTGGGCTATCTGACCCTGGGACAACCGCTCTCTACCCTGTCGGGCGGCGAACGCCAGCGGCTAAAGCTCGCCGCCGAATTGGGCAAAAAGGGCAACATCTATGTGCTCGACGAGCCCACGACGGGCCTGCACATGAATGATGTAGACACCTTGATCGGGCTGTTCGACCGGCTGGTCGACGCCGGCTCCACGGTCATCGTCATCGAGCACAATCTGGATGTGATCGCCCGCGCGGACTGGGTCATTGATCTGGGGCCGGGTGCCGGGCAGGAGGGCGGAACAGTGCAGTTCGAGGGGGTACCGACCGATCTCGCGATGAAGGGGAATACGCTGACCGGACGATACTTGTCCAATCGTCAGAGCACTCGCTGACGCAACGACGTCGAGAGGGCGTAGATCTCCTTGGCTAACCCCCTCAACGTTAGCACTCACGCGTCAACTAACCGATGTCGAAATCACAATTGATTCCGTTCGACGACGCGCTTGTCCTGCACTTCACGAACCCCCTCACAAATCAATCCCGTTGCCGGGCAGGACAGATCGGATTGCTGTCAAGGGCTTTTGCCGCAGCGAAGCATTGACATTGCTCTTACTTCTCCTTGAAAATATCCTCGTTACTGGAAGCGATGATGTACCGGTAGGCGGCTTGACCACCGCGGATCATCTCCTGACGCGCCTCCGGATCAGTGATTTTGTTTACTTCAATCAGGTATGCCGCATAGCCGTCGCTCTTTGCATAGTAAGACGGTGTAAACTGCAGCGTTTCACCGATCTTCGCGCCGATCATTCGACCGCCGTTAGTAATGCCGCCGAAATACACGTGCTGGACACCGAGCGCGAAGTACGGTCCTTTGCTCTCGCTGTCGCGAATCTCCTGGAGGAACGTTCTTGTGAGCGGGCGTGCCTGTGCCTCGGTGGGCCAGCCGGAATCCATCGCGATCAGATCGTTGAATAGTAACACCAACACGTTCTTTTGCGCCGCCCCATAAGGGACCGTTTGGGTGGATTCGGCTCCGATCAAGATGCGATGCAGTTCGTTGTGGATCAGTGCCCGCTGTTGCAGGTGGTTTTCCAGCTGGTCTTTGGTGAGTTTGCCATCGAAGAGTGTTTTGTTGAAGACCGCGTTCCCGACAATTTCATGGTTGTGGGCGTAGGAGGTTCGCAGGATCTGGGTGAACGGTTTTTCGGCTGGGGACGCTTCGACTTTCGATGCTTCAACCGGTCTTGGTCCATCAACGGGAAATGTCAGTGTCGCCCAACGATGAATCGCGTTGTATTTCACCCCGCCATGTTCGCCCGACTTCTTTTCGGCTGCCATCGCCCGGATTCCGACAAGCCCGCCGCGCCTCGTTTTCGCCCAGGCGACTCGCGTTTCCCCGG
This sequence comes from Armatimonadota bacterium, assembly GCA_014381035.1. The sequence continues at coordinate 7,163 of JACMIS010000442.1, read as the reverse complement.
CGATATCGGTCGTGTGACTCGTTGGTGTCTCGTCGCCGGGCCACTGCACCCACACCTCACTCGCCGGAACGCGCCAACCACCCTGCACAACGGTGATGACCAAATCGTTCCCGTCTCGCTTCGCCAGAATCTCTGCCGGGGTTTTCGCCTCTGTCCCTGCGGCTGTTAAAGATATTGCCCCCTTCGCATGATAAACGAGCAGATACGTCTCTCCCTCACGCTCTTTCGTACCAATCACGCTATCCGCCACGATGACGCTTTGACCGGATGCCAGCGAAGCGTATCGTGCCCCATCCTTCGGGGAACCGAGTGCCAGTGTTTTCCCCGCACTGCGTGGGGAAAGACCGGTGACATATTTCTCGAATTTGGCACTCGGGGCTTCGTTCACGTCTTCTAATAGGGCGAAGCGTACCTGGTTGTTTTCTACGGTAGCCCAAATGAAGTGGGCATACGCGTTGGAATGGAGAGTGACTACCACGACAACTGCCGCGATTGCGGAAGCAAATAGTTTCATAGTTGTTATTCTTTCTGCCGTCACTTGATTATGGGGTAATTTTCTTGGCACGCCATAAGTTCGGGTCGCGGAGCGCGTTGATTTTGTACGATTTAACGTGCCCGTCGACGAATAAAACACTGGTCGTGTCTTGATGACGGGGCAGTATCCTCCCATAACTTTCCCGGTTGAGTGGCATCGGTGCGGTCTTCGCCCACAATTGCGGCGGTCGGATCGCAAAATAGCCCCATGTCAGCGTGGTCGCCGATGTTGCCGGTGCCGAAACGCTATCTGCCATCGCTACCGTTTGGGTCGGTGCTTCGATACCCGAGACCGGAACACCGGCAATCGGATTCAACGCGGAACCGGCGATAGAAACCCCGTGCGACGCAGGTAGAGTGACATGATTGGTATCGTTGCTCGGGGTGACGGCGCAGGCGGTGTTGGGTGTATCGAAGGCGTCGGGGCAGAGTATGGAGGGCGAAAGATATGCGAAATTATATCCATAGCTGGCATACAAACCATAATAATAGTCATTGTTGCCACCGTTGCCTTCGGGATGATTGATGCACTCTTGATAGGTCAGCGAGCCGGTTACTGGCACGTCGTAATTCGCGGATGGGCATAGCACGAACGCTCGCATCTTGATATAGGGCGAGAGCAGTTGTGGCCAGCGGAAACCATCTATCTGCGTGGTGGGCATCGTCTCATCGTAATCCTGCGAATACATCGCCAACGCGTTCCCGAGTTGTTTAAGGTTATTAAGGCATGATGTTTGTCGGGCTTTTTCCCGAGATTGAGCGAATACAGGAAACAGTATCGCGGCAAGAATCGCGATGATTGCTATAACAACGAGCAATTAGATCAAAGTAAAGCCGCGATTGGCGCGAAACTTCGTTCCCGCCTTTTTCACGGATCGTAGAGTATACTGCATTTTGTCTTTCTGCCTTTCCATAGCGTAAGAAGGACGGGTGCGGGAGGGGGTCCAGCCCTCCCGCACCACCACGGTTATTTGGCCCGAGTATGACGGCGATGTTGCCGTTTCGACAGTCGTTCCCACCGTCGAAATCTGTTTTCAAGTAGCGGGGATCGCGACCGACTTAAAACTTCGTCGGGTCGGCTTTGCCGTTCCAGTAGCCGTTGTCAGGCGTACCGTCGTTGTTGAAATCATCGAGACGTCTGCGCTTCATCGCCTTGCTGTGTCCGTCCGCAAATGTCACAGTCACCATACCGGTGTGTCGCTCGGCGGGTGTAGAGCGGCACTTGAATTGCCCCGGCGTGTTTGGTGTCCCGCTTCCGCATTCGGAACCGTCGCCGTAAAAACCGGACGGCTTGCCGGAACCGGGCGCGGATGTCAGCGGCGGGTCGATGGTGTAGTCACCCGCACCGTTCAAGGGTGTGTTATCGTCGCGGCGTACCCCTTGCGTGTCCGCGACCACGACGGTTTCCGCCGTTGCACTCAGATCTGATTCCACCGTTAAAAATGTCGGCGTGAAGCGGGAGTTGCCCAGATACTGATAGTTGTAGCCGAAGCCGCCCCATCGGAGCGACGCCGACTTATACGTTCCGGTCATCGTGTCCCAGTCGTGTGCGAACCCCTTGTTTGCCTGCTCATCTGGCGCGGACGGACAAAGGAAGATCGCGGTGTTCTTCGTGTAGGGGTATAAGCGGTCCGCCCAGCGCACCTTCGGGTTGATCGCTTCCTTGGTAGACGCATAAGGGTATGCACCGTCATAGTCGGAAACGTACATCATGAGTGCCGTCCCGATCTGTTTCGTATTCGAGAGGCACGCCGATTGTCTCGCTTTTTCCCGTGCTTGTGCAAAAACAGGGAACAATATCGCGCTGAGGATTGCGATGATCGCGATAACAACGAGTAGTTCAATCAGCGTAAAAGCGCGGGTGTTGGTGTCGCGGGATAAACGGCGCGAGCGTTTTGGGAAAACAATTTTCATGTATAACGATCCATTGGTCAGGAGGAAGTTGATGGTTTACTTCTCTCAACTTGGGTTCTCTCCGCCCGATCACGAAGAGAAAAACCTGTTATTTTGTATTGGCGACAAGTTCAATCGCCGATAGAATAACACGCCAATAGGATATTGTCAAGTAGCATTCCCGATGCAGGATGCGGCGGATAATCTGCTTTCCCGATGAATGTCATAAGTTACACGCATTCAGACACACATGATCTGGCGTCAGTAGGTTTCCCAGATGCCGGGTGAAGCAATTTCGATCAGGTTGTCGTCGGGGTCGCGAAAGTATACACTGGTTCCGCCACGCGGGGGATGGACCACGCTTTCAACGGGAACATTGTTTGTTTGGAGGTGCTCGGTCCAATCGTTGAGCGATGCGGTATCAACCGCGAAAGCAAGATGTACGGTACCGTGACCGTCATGGGGAGGGATGAAACCACCGGGCGTTTTTTCGCCTGCCGTGGATGCGCCCTCCTCAAACAACAGAAGGACCTGACTGCTGTCGGCGACCGCCATTCCCGTCAGGCGATTTCCGTCGTCGAGCAGCACACGAAATCCGAGTATGGTTTCGTAGAACGATTGAGACCGTGCTCTGTCCTTCACATAAAGCGCGGTCTCAAGAATCTTATTTATTGTAGGCATCGGCGAAATCGTTTCCGCTACGGTTTACCCATTTTGTGCGAGTTTCTATGCCGGGCGATACATTCCTCGGTGGCGGTCCGTGCGGTTCGGGTCGCCACCATGCCGTCCCTGCCGTTCGGCAACCCATGGAAGTCGCCCGTCCGCAGTGCTCGCGCCCACGCATGATACATGCCCACGAAGTTTTTCTCGCTCGATCCCGGCATATGCGCGGTCTCGAACCCGTTTCGCATCTCGAACTTCCAACCCTCGCGGTCGTAGTGGAGAATACCATCGGTGCCGATAATATCGTAAGTGAAAAGGCTCACCGGCTCTTTCGCTGTATGGGTGTACGCGAACGACATCTCAATCGCACTATGGCAACCGCTTTCATGATCCGCATGAAGCCACATGTGGCTGGGAGCTTCGTACTCTTCGTCTACCCAGGCAGCGTGTGCGGTGTAGTCTGTTATTTCGGAACCGGTCCACCACCGCGCCAGATCGATCTGATGCACCCCGCAATCCACCATCGGACCGCCTTCCAGCATTCGCCCGGCGCGATAGGGGTTTTCATGCCGCTCGCCGTTTTCATAGGAATACTTGCCGTGCAGATTCCAGTTATAGACCAGGCGCATGGCGCGGACCGCACCAATGGCTCCCTGGTCAATCAAATGCTTGATGGATTGCGCGACCGGCGAAAAACGGTAACAGAACGCGGCGACGAGCGGCAGGTGTGCTTCCTCCATCAAAGCGATCATCGCGGCGATATCGGCATCGGTCATGGCAAGGGGTTTCTCGCAAAGGACCGGCAGACCATGTGCCGCCGCCTCGCGCACGTTCGACAGGTGCGCGGGTGCCGACGAGCAGACAGACACCGCCGAAATCCCGGACGCGAAAAAAGCGTCCCGATCCCGGAATGTTTCCACTTCCACGCCGGGATGGGTGCGGGCGAACTCCGCCAGTGACTCCTCGGAAGGATCGTAGACCGACGCCAGTACCAGACCCGGCGTTTCCAATATTGCGGGCGCGTGTCCGAAACGTGCGATTACTCCGGCACCCATAACTCCAATGCGTATCAAATATTTTTCCGCTTTCGTATTGTTTACAAAACAGGAACGTTAATCCATGGCATGTCGCGACAACAACGCTTCGACAAGTCCCTCAAACCATGCTTCCCTATCTTCGTCATTTTGAAAAGTAAATTGTATTCCGGCAGTACCCGCCCTACTATCCTTCCACATGACATCACCCGTCACCAGCACAACGCCGCTGTCCGGCGTCGTCAGGCGCATCACCGCAGGATTCTCGCCCACGAAGGCGGGTAACCGCGTAACGCGCACTCCGGGGATGCCGCAATCCAGTGCCTCCACGAAATGCCATGTTTCGCCATCGTATATTTCAAATGTCACCGAGCTCGGTGGGGTCCATCGGCGAGAATCGCGTCTCCCACCACCTTTACCGCGTCGCCTGTTCGTATGAGACTCCGGGAGATTCGCGCGCAACTGATTCAGCAGCCGTACCGCGTCTTCCCGTGACGTAATTGCCGTCTTTCGTTCCGTAGCAGAGGGTATCTGCACTCCTTCGATGGCGGTTGGTATGTCGAGTTCCTGAACTATTTGCATTGTTTAGCCTTACTTTATTCAATTCTACCAGACTAACGTATCAATGCATTTCTCGCTGGCTACTAATTATATAGACGCTTTACGGGGGAACCGGTTCCGATATGCTTATGGTATTGCCAAAGGCGTAACCGGACGGGTGGTTCGCGCGTCTATGAATACGTGAAACGACGCGATTTAATTCGATCTTCGGTTGCTCTTTTTGTGACGAGCGTAGCCATAGGGTTAGCGGGCTGCGGAAAGAAAAAAGAAGTAGCCCAAACAGAACCGCCTGAGCCACCGGCACCGACCGCGGCGGAGACCCCGTTCGTCGAAGCCACTCCCGAGGAGACCCCCTCGCCAGAAGTGGAAGCGACGGATACCCCGCCCGGCGAACCGGCGGCACCCTACGGCGAACTGACCGATAACCAGCAAGCCCGCGTTGACACCGTGATGGAGTCGCTCGGGGAAGTGAACGCGAACGAGGCGAAACGCTGGAAGGAAAACCTCGCCTACGACGAGACCGGCGCGGAACGCGAATTACAGGTCTGGGAAGCCATCGCCGACGCCTACAAACAGTGGAGCGACGAACGGCCGGGAATCAACGATGCGGCAAAACAGGAAGCGTTCAATGCGATCCTCGCCGGATCGCTTTTGCCGGTGACCGATGCGCTGCGGTACGTCAAACTGGTAACGTTGACCCGCGACGACGCGAAGGCAGCAATCCTGCTTTATGCCGCGCCGACTTCGCCGGGAGCGGAACCGTCTCCCGAGCCCTCGCCCGACGCATCACCGCCGCCGTACTTCGCCGAATAATAGTCGCAAACGTCGCGCACAACGCACTTCCCGCACGCCGGGGCGCGAAAAAAACAGACTCGCTGACCGTGTAGCATCAACGCCTCGTGATGATCGTACACGGTTTGCGCGTCCCATTCGGCTGGCAGAAGGGCGTCGAGTTGGGCGTGCGCCGGTCCGACGTCGATATTTCCTGCGAGAATCCCCAATCGCGCCGCGACCCGGTGGTGGTGGCTATCTACCGGCAAAGCGCGTGCGCGGATCCGCGAGAAAGCGAGGGTGGCAGCGGAGGTTTTCGGTCCGACTCCCGGCAACTTTTCCAGAAAAGCCCGCGCTGCGATCACCGGCATATGGGCAAGAAAATCCAGCGAAAGCGGCTCCCCGTGCGATTCGGTCAGCTTCTGAAGAACCGCTTGCAAACGCGGTGCTTTCTGCTCGGGCCAGGTGCAAGCGGCAATCGCGTCCTGAATCTCGGAAAGGGGAGCATCCCGTACTATTTCCCATGAGACGAACCGTTCCCGAAGCGCACGGAATGCCCGCGCGGAGTCCGCGTTTTTGGTGCGATGCGAGAGTAGCGAGGAAATCAGTTCGGAAAGCGGGTCCAGATCAGCGAAGTAGGCGATAGGGCAGTTGTACTCGGCGCAGAGACACTCGTGTACCAATATAAGTTTCTCGCCCACATCCATTACGATGCGTTGTACCCAGGTATCGGCTACGTCAAGCCAGCGGCGAGAATCCGTCCCAAAACGGCGTGAATGACCTTGGTCGGTGCCCCGACGGCATCGATACGCTCGATGACCTGTGGGGGGTAATACTGCAAGACCGGTTCGGTCTCCTCCTCGTACACACGCCATCGGCGGCGGATGACTTCCTCGGACGCGTCATCGAGGCGATTTTCTTTCATCGCCCGGCGTTGCAACCGTTCGATCATCAGTGCCTCATCCGAGCAGACCAGATAAAATACCCGCTCGACCGTGATGTAGTGCGACATGATACGGGCTTGCTCGACATTGCGCGGGATCCCATCCAGTACCAGAATGTCGCGGTCGGGATGAAATCGGTGGGTTCCGACTAACCCGTCAATATTCACCTTCCATAGTGCGATAGTGGAATCGTCCGGGACAAGCAGCCCTTTGGAGGAAAATTCGATGAATCGTTTTCCAAGCGGCGTGGACAGATCCATGTTTCGAAACACGTCGCCGCACGCCATGTGCATAAAGCCGGGTATCGCACCGAGTGCTTTCCCGACAGTGCCTTTACCGGACCCCGGCGCACCGAAAAGTAAAACAGTCCGGTACTTCGCTGTGGCGGACTGCGATTCCTGCGTTACGAGCAGCGGGTCATTTGAGGACGCCATATATCACTCCTAACAATTTCCTGTATTCGGGCTATTCGCGACTGGCACTTTGTCGTAACGCTTCACGCCCTGCGACATCGAGACCTACCAAAACTGTCACATCTGCCGGACGGTCTTTCGGATCGCTTGTCGAAGTTGCCTCCTCCGCAGGGGGGAGCGGTTCCTTGACAATATTCGCGATCCCGGTCATGCGACCGATCCTTTTCGCACGCTCCTCGAACGATGCTTTATGGTACACGATCCGCGACACGGGCAGTTCGTCCGCCGCTGTGTCGCCGACTGGTTTCGGAGCGTTGCCTTCGGGATGGGCATCGAAACCGTTATCTTTC